>JABSQK010000838.1 GCA_013215875.1 Lentisphaeria bacterium | reverse complement strand
GCTACTTTATTCTGCCATATTCGGGCGCTCGTACTGTGCGGCTGTATGCCCACACGGTGCCATACAGGATATTGTTTTAGTAAAGGCCATTGAAGTACCCGACTGGCTCGAACATTGTCTCGGCATTCTACCATTTATCTGGCTGGGTCTGGGCGTGCTCTATGCAGCCACGGGGGCCGCATACATCATCTGTGACTTTGACCCATTTGTCGCATTATTCCGCCTCGATGGCAATGCCAGTATGCTCGGTCTTGGCGCCCTCTTTCTAATAGTTGGAATGTTCATTGGACGTCCCTACTGCCGCTACATGTGCCCATATGGCGTCCTCTTGCGACTCTTCTCTTACGTCTCGAAATGGCAAATTAAGATTTATCCAGATCGCTGTATCAATTGCGGTCTCTGCGATTATTCATGCCCCTATGGGGCCATTCGTAAAACCACTGCGCATGATTCCACAACAGTAAAAAAAGGCAAGAGGCAACTCATGATGCTCATCATCATTGCGCCCTTCTTTTTGGCATTGGGTGGCTGGCTTACATCACTCATATCAAACCAAATGGCCATGGGTCACCGCTATGTCAAACTAGCACATCTGGTAGAACAAGAAGATCTACAAATCGCCAAAGGCATGAAAAATATTATCGAAGACGAACGCACCGAAGCCTTCCGCCAGCATCCACAGTTTGTTGGACCAAAACCGACAGATTCATTTAAGATAACTGGAAAAAATTATCAAGAGCGCCGGGCCAATCTCTTCAAATACGCCAGTGATTTACGCCATAGTTTTTATATTGGCAGTTGGGCGCTTGGCATCTGGGTCGCCCTAGTCATAATTGTAAAACTAATAAAACTCTCCATCAAACGCACACGCCTGGAATATGAAGCCGACCGCGGTAGCTGCTACGCCTGCGGCCGTTGCTATGAATTCTGCCCGGGATCAAATGGCGTGCCAGTACAAGCTGAAACAGGGTCACATATAAGAGAATGAGCGAAGATGATAAAATAGAAAAGCCTGATAAGCCATCAGAAACCCCTAAGAAGGATGGCAGCACGGACACCCCAGCTGAAAAAACTGCCGCAGCTGAAACGCCTAAGAAGGATGCAGCAGGAAGAGCACCAACAAGTATTCAGGAAAATCGCCGTAAAGCTGCTGAGCGAAAAGCAAAAAAGGCTGAAGAAGAAAAGGCCAGATTGCTCGCAGAAGCAGAAGCGGAAGACGAGGAAGTAGATGATGAGGGCATCCCTGGATTTGTGCCCCTCAAAGAGGATCAAAATCCTGTCATTACACATTTACCACACGCTGTTGCAGACGATCACCGCCCCATAGTTCCAGGTACCAATGATGAACGAAAAAATTACATTCTGAGTCGGCGCGGCTTTATTGGCATTGCTAAAGTCAGTTTACTTATCAGCTTAATTATCTATATAGTCATGTTCGCGAATCACGTAAAATTAGGCAGTGCATACCCGGTCGATAGTGTACGAATACACCTATTGGAAAATGAACTTCGCAGCATTTATTTTAAACTCGAAGATATAAAAGATAAAGACGAACGTGCTGCAATGGAAATCGAAAAAGCGCGAGTGGCAGACGAATTACGTGTATTAGACCTGGATCTAAGAGAAAATTATTTCATGCTTTTGAATCGCAAAGATGTTGGTGTCTGGGCCCTGTTTATTGGTATCATTATCATGTATTTGACGATCCGGCTGGTACGGTTCTACTGGCCGCATAGTCCATCTCCTGTGCTGAATGCCAACAAGGAAGAAGAACAGTTTCGAGAACGGCGATTTGCCAGTTTTGGATTAATCTACCTCCTCATCTTTACGGTAATATTTATCTTGGCAATTCGTAATTTTCTTCCCGGTAGTCAGTCTGCACCCGGTACAGAAATTGCTAAATATTTGTCCGCCAATAAGGGTACATCGGCAGAGAAAAAAGACAAATTTTCCAGCAAGGAAGACTTTGCTAAAAACTGGCCGGCATTCCGTGGCTTTGCCGGCAACAACTATATAAAAGATGCTGAAGTCGCTTTCGATTTCGATGTGAATACAGGCAAACATGTGGCTTGGTTAGTCGATATTTCTCTCGATGGAGTGAGCTCACCAGCAGCCTGGGGCAGACGGGTTTTCATCACCGGTGCAAATAAGAGTAAGCGTGAATTCTATTGTTATAACAGTAAGACAGGCAAAAAAATGTGGACCCGCGATGTGGGCAAAAATTTCAAAAAGAAAGCGCCAACGGTATTTGAAGAAAACCTCTACGCATCACCCACTCCTGTAACAGATGGTGAACGGGTATATGCAATATTTGCCAACGGCGACCTCATGGCATTGAACGCCAATGGATCAAACCTCTGGGAAAAAAATATGGGCCTCCCGGACAATGCCTATGGTCATTCAGCATCCCTGCTTATACATGATGACAAACTGATTGTGCAATGGGACCATAAAGGAGCAAATTCCGGCATTTATGCATTTCATCTGGTTACTGGGAAAGAACTCTGGAAAGTTGATCGTGAGGAATATCCTGACAGCTGGTCCTCGCCAATATTGTCAGATCGAGAAATCGAAACAAGCATTGATGGCAAAGCATATAAAGGCTACTTACTGCTTACCGTTACTGAACCGGGTATTCAGGCACACAATCCGGATACTGGTGAGTTTCTCTGGGAATATGGCGAATTTCATGGTGATAATGGCCCATCGCCGATAATTGCCGGTGACAAAATTATCTTTAATTTCAATGCTAATTCGAACCTGATTGCTCTAAATTTCGATGGTACAGAAGCCTGGAAATCGGATGTCTATACCTCTGGAGTACCCTCACCTGTCAGCGATGGAATACATATCTGGCTTCTTACAGAAAATGCTGATTTCACCTGTTTGAAGCTCGAAGACGGCTCAAAAGTATACGCCGAAAGCGCCAAAGATTTTGGCAATATCTATTCAACACCACTTATAATTAATGACAAAATATTGCTTATGGATGGCAAAGGAAAAACGCTCTGGGTCAAGACAGGACCCAAATTTGAGATCATCCAGAAAAACACTTTAAACGCCGGATCTCTCGCGAACGCTGCCATTTTGGGAAATTCGATGTATATTCGTGATGGAAAACAATTACTTTGTATACGGAAAACCGATGAATGAATCCTAAAGAACCCATACAATCTTCGGATGAAACGCTTCCAGTACGCATGGAAGATGTGGATGCTATTGTCAAAAGCGTAGGTACTGAAAAGCACAATCTTATTCATATTTTGCATGGTATCCAGGAAAAATACCGCTACTTGCCACGGCCAGCTCTGCGTCGCGTATGTCAGGTTACCGATATTACACCGTCGCAGATAAATGGTGTGTCCACATTCTTTAAACAGTTTCGTCATGAGCCCGTTGGCAAAAATATTGTGAAGGTCTGTGTGGGTACGGCCTGCCATGTCTCCGGCGCAATGAACATACATGAATCCATTTGTGAAGCACTGGAGATTCCTGATGAACGACGCCTCGACGATCTTATCACAGATGCACAAAATTTATTTACCATTGAAAAAGTTGCCTGCATTGGCTGCTGCACACTTGCACCTGTCATACAATCCGAGCGTGATACCTATGGACCACTGAGTAAAACAGATTGT
>JABSQK010000837.1 GCA_013215875.1 Lentisphaeria bacterium | reverse complement strand
TTTTGAGTTACTAACGCGAGGCAAGTCAAGCTTTGGTGCAGGATCAAGCTCAGCCGGCATTTTATAATCCAACATTTCTTCAGATGGCATTTCGCTTTTTATTTTATTGCCAATAAATTCTTCGAGTTCTGGAATAATATATGAGCCGTATTCATCTGCGAAGCTCACAGCCTTGCCCGTTTCACCGGCACGACCTGTACGGCCAATACGATGCACATAGTTTTCGGTCTCATAAGGTAAATCATAATTAACCACGTGGCTTATATTGTCCACATGTATACCGCGAGCGGCTACATCTGTAGCAACAATAATCGGCAAGCTGCCAGCCCTGAAATCTTCCAATACACGAATACGTTTGTTCTGGGCAATATCGCCGGACAATAAAGCGCACTTTATGCCACGCAGAGCAAGATGTTTGTAGAGCTTTACCGACTCATCTTTGCGATTGGTAAAAATCAGCATGCGTTCCACATTGTCATGCTCAATCATCCAGTGTAGACACTGCAATTTTTGATCACCTATTACCATATAAAAGACTTGTTCGACAAGGTCTGTTACAACAGATTCCGGTTCTATCTCCAAAGTCACAGGATCTTTTTGCCAACTTTCAACCAGACGAAGAATTTTATCATTCAGTGTGGCACTAAATAGAAGTGTTTGGCGTTTACCCGGCTCCGGGCATTTGTAAACAATACCGCGAACATCATCGATGAATCCCATATCGAGCATACGGTCTGCTTCGTCGATAATTAAAATCTCGATATCGCGCAAACTAATATCGCCGCGTTTGATAAAATCGATTAAGCGACCCGGTGTCGCTACAAGTATATCAACAGAACGTCCCACTGCACGTTGCTGTTTTTTATAATCCATGCCGCCAAAAATGGCAACGCAATTGAGATCCGTATAGCGGCAAAAATCTTCCGCGTCTTTATGAATTTGAATAGCTAGCTCGCGAGTCGGTGCAAGCACCAGACAGCGTGCTTTTGTTTTTTGCTGCTGCGGGTTGTTTAGAATGTGATTTATCGCGGTTAATAAAAATGCCGCAGTTTTGCCCGTTCCTGTTTGTGCCTTACCCACCATGTCTTTACCTTGAAGTGTGAGTGGCAAGGATTCCTTCTGTATCGGGGTGCATTCCTTGAAACCCAAAGTGGTGATCGCCTGGTTTAATATCTCAGGAAAATTAAATGCCTCAAATTCACCTGCATCAATCTCACCTTCAAACTTTTCAACGACCTTAGGTTCTGGCTTATGTGATTCTGTATGTGAGGGCGATTTTTTTTCATGCTGGGGTTTGCGAGCTTTGGAATCTTGTGAATTACGCGGTTTGGAATCCTGCGATTTAGCATTGTCATTATTCGGATTCTGTTCTTTCCTTGGTGCAGCTTCTTTCCTTGGTGCAGCTTCTTTCTTTGGCGCTTCTTTCTTAGGCGCTTCTTTTTCTGCTGCCTTTGATTCTACTTTATCCGTCTTCGTTTCAGTGTCTTTTGATTCGGATTTCTTAAATATTTTTGTAACAAGTTTTTTTAGCATAGTTTTTTCCCATTAAATACGTCAACGTCCTGCCAGTTATAAGATGCTGATAATGAGGCAATTCGAATTCTCGTACGATATTTTTGAGAACTCGTTTAGACGAAGTCGGTCAATTATTCAGGGCTAGACACTAGTTGGTTATTCCTATAATACAATTGTGAACAAACGTAAAGACTGATATATAAAAAAAAAGATAATTATGACTTAATCTATTGAATATAAACAATTTACAATATACTGAATGTGGCAATACAGGCAAGGTGATGATTTGCTCAATTTTCTTCAAAGTTCTCCGATCGCTCACAAGTTTTTAAGATTCTTTGCTGGTAAGCGTATTGATTGCACGCAGAGACCCCTTACTGTAGCTCGATATTATTAGGAGAGTTAAAATGGCATTTCGTTATACAGGTTTTGCAGATGAGGCAAACAAAGATCTTCGTGAACAATGCAAAATTACAAAAGAGGCGGGATGGGATAGTATTGAGCTACGTGGTATAAATGGCACAAATGTCGGCTCACTCGAGCCTGATCAGTGGAAGGAAGCCTGGGCGATCCTCCAGGAAGAAGGCATCACCGTCGCAGGATTTGGCAGCCAGCTCTGTAACTGGGCCCGCCCAATTACAACAGATTTCCAGGTCGATCTCGATGAATTACAACGTTGCATTCCTTATATGAAAGAATCCGGAGCAGACACAATTCGCATTATGTCTTACCCAAATGATGGCTTATCTGTCGATGACTGGAAAGCAGAAGTTTTCCGCCGTATAAAAGAACTTGCAACAATTGCCGAGGCAAATGGCATCATCCTCGGTCATGAAAACTGCAATGGTTATGCAGGTGACGGGCCAGATGAATGTCTCGAAATGCTCGAGGCAGTGAACAGTCCCGCTCTTAAACTCATTTTCGATTCGGGAAATAATACGGTGCATGATTCCAATAATGAATCTACATGGACCTATTACGAGGCCGTTCGTGAGCACATTTATCACGTACATATAAAAGCTGCAAAACCGGATGCAGACGGTAAGTGGGCAATGTGCTACCCCGATGAGGACCCGGTGCAAGCACGTATCCTGGCAGATCTGAAAGCAACAAATTATGATGGCTGGATTTCTATCGAACCACATATGCATGCCACAGTACATACCGGCAAAGAGGTTTCCGACGAGGAAGCCGCCAAAGAATCTTATATCGAGTATACTCGCAGACTCGAAAAAATAATTAACGCACTCTAACAAAAAAAGGATATTAGAATGGCAACAACTACAGGAAATTTAGCAATTGGCTTTCGCCGTATGGGTTTCGACTGGCATCAGGATTTAAATGAGCTTATCGAATGGACAAAAGAAAATGGTTTTGAAGCGCTCGATATTGGCCAGGATGGTGATACCGCAGCAAAAACTGTTGTTGATTCAGGGCTGCGCGTCGGTTCTGTCGATCTCGCCGAATGGCATGGGATGATTTCAGCAAACGCAGATACACGCAAAGCGGCAATTGAAAAAAATTCCGAGTACGTCAAAGCGGCATCAGAAGCCGGCCCACTAAATCACTTCATTGTGATGCTTCCTGAAGATGCCAAACTGGAGCCCGCAGAAAACTTTAAATACATGGTGGATAGTTTTAACGAGCTGGCCCCTGTTATGGAAGCAAGCGAAGCCAAGCTGGTAATCGAAGGTTGGCCTGGACCCGGAGCATCATGCTGTACACCTGAAACATGGCGGGCATTTTTTGAGCAATGCTCATCGCCTGCAATGGGTATAAACTTTGACCCGTCACATTTAATACGCATGGGAATTAACCACCGCCGCTATGTGAAAGAATTCAAAGACCGCATCTATCACATTCATGGTAAAGATACCAACATTGATACACATGCCTCGTACAATCTTGGCCACGAGCTGCCGGCAACATTTGCTACAGGTGTCGCATACGGGTCGCCAACATGGCGCTACTGTATTCCAGGGCACGGTATTACTGACTGGGGTTTCTGCTTGAAAGTCTTAACAGAGAACGGTTATGACGGATGCATCAGCATCGAGCTCGAAGATTGCAACTTCAATGGAAAAGATGAAAAACGCGGCATCAATGCAGGACGTCAATTCCTCGAAAACGTATAAGAAATAAGTTTAAGTTTTGTAGAGCTGCAAGGAAACTTGCAGCTCTTTTGTTTTAAAGTAGCTCGGGTTGCCACTTCACTACGCTCGTTGCTCCACAATCATGAAGCCTCTGCCTTTGGCGGTCTCCGAACGCGAACATTTACGCCATACTATTCAGTAGGTCGGGTTCTCCGAACGCGATTATAAGCGCCATGCTATTCAGTAGGTCGGGTTGCCCGAGAGCGATTATTGTGAAGCCGCGCTCGGGGAGAGCCCGGCCTACTTTTTTTAAAGGCTGTACTCTTTCGCCTTATCTTCCAAGCCTTTTTCCAAAGCCTTGCTTACATCGATGCCCTGTTCTTTGGCGTACTCGCGTACATCCTGAGTAATTTTCATGGAGCAGAATTTGGGACCGCACATACTGCAAAAGTGGGCCACCTTGCTCGATTCTTTTGGCAATGTTTCATCATGATACTCACGGGCAGTATCTGGATCCAGCGCCAGATTAAACTGGTCATTCCAGCGAAATTCAAAACGCGCTTTTGATAATGCATTGTCACGAATCTGTGCACCCGGATGGCCTTTGGCCAAATCAGCCGCATGGGCTGCAATCTTATAAGTAATGATGCCTTCTTTAACATCGTCCTTGTTAGGTAGACCGAGATGTTCTTTCGGCGTGACATAACACAGCATCGCGCAACCAAACCAGCCAATCATCGCAGCGCCAATTCCGGACGTAATATGATCGTACCCAGGAGCGATATCAGTTGTCAGCGGGCCGAGGGTATAGAATGGTGCTTCGAAACATTCCTCAAGTTCCCTATCCATATTTTCCTTGATCATCTGCATCGGCACATGTCCCGGTCCTTCAATCATTACCTGCACATCATGTTCCCAGGCAATTTTGGTTAACTCACCGAGTGTATCCAATTCTGCAAACTGTGCTTCATCGTTGGCATCTGCAATTGATCCCGGACGCAAGCCATCGCCCAGACTAAATGATACATCGTACTTTTTCATGATTTCGCAGATGTCTTCAAAATGTGTATAGAGGAAGTTTTCCTTATGATGCACCAGGCACCATTTTGCCAATATGGCTCCACCGCGGGAAACGATACCCGTCATGCGGTTTGCCGTCATGGGGATATAGGCTAATCGTACACCGGCATGAATAGTAAAGTAATCAACACCCTGCTCTGCCTGCTCGATAAGCGTATCGCGGTAGATCTCCCAGGTTAGTGCTGCAGGATCACCATTTACTTTTTCGAGTGCCTGATAGATGGGTACAGTACCGACTGGTACGGGACAATTGCGTACGATCCATTCGCGTGTTTCATGAATGTTTTTACCTGTGGATAGATCCATCAGTGTATCACCACCCCAACGGGTTGACCAGGTCATCTTGGCGACTTCTTCTTCTATTGAAGATGTCAGCGCCGAGTTACCAATATTCGAATTAATTTTTACCAGAAAGTTGCGGCCAATAATCATTGGCTCCAATTCGGTATGATTGATATTTGCCGGAATGATTGCCCGTCCACACGCCACTTCATCTCTAACAAATTCAGCGGTAATCTTCTTGGGAATACTTGCACCAAAGTCATTGCCGGCATGTTGCTGGGTGAGTATCTCTTCTTGAATATCTTCCATCTTCTGGTTTTCGCGGATGGCAATGTATTCCATTTCTGCGGTGATGATTCCCTTACGGGCATAATGCATCTGCGAAACATTGGCGCCTTCTTTTGCACAGCGTGATTTGCGAATATGATCGAAGCGCAATTTATCCACATCCGAATCATCTAAGCGTTCCTGGCCATATTCAGAACTTAATTTCTCGAGCTCGACAGTATCGTCACGGTCGAGTATCCACTGTCTGCGTACTTCAGCTAAACCCTTACGAATATCTATCTCTGCTTCAGGATCTGTATAAGGGCCAGATGTATCATAGACCACGATGGGGGTATTTTTAGCTTCGCCGAATTCGGCAGATGTATCGCTAAGGCTTATCTTGCGCATCGGCACCTGAATGTCTGGACGACTACCTTCAACATAAATTTTTTCGGAATTTGGAAAATTTGCAGTCGAATCCGTATCGACTTGTGCATCACCGCTTTCAAACTCTTTATCACGCTTATAAGGTCTATTCATGTAAATCTCCTGGGGTCTTATTGCCTGTTTATATTATCACTGAATCTAATCCCGAATAGGCAAGGTGCGAGTTGTATTTTGCAGATTAATTGTTGAATTCCCACAACACGGTCGTAAACTTCAAAAATGGATGCAAATACAGATATAAAGAATTGGGCCGGAAACATTCGTTTTAACAGTTCAACTGTTCATTATCCGGAAACTGTCGACGACTTGCAAGCGTTTGTTGGCGAGTCTACAACGCTGAAGATTCAGGGGACCCGGCATTCCTTCAACAGGATTGCAGATTCAAAAACGGCCCTGCTTTCCCTGGAAAAAATGCCCAATCCAATTGTTCTGGATAAGGCCAATCAGTGTGTCTCTGTTCCGGGTCATATGCCCTATGGTGAACTTGCTCTCTTCCTGCAGAAAAGCGGCTACGCCTTGCACAATCTGGCCTCATTGCCACACATTTCCATAGCCGGTGCCTGTGCAACGGGCACCCATGGTTCCGGCATATCAAACGGCAGTCTAGCCACCGCAGTTCAGCGACTTGAATTTGTGAATGGCCGTGGGGAACTTATTAGCCAAGATAAAGGGGATGCAGAATTCTATGGCTGCGTCACTGGTCTTGGAGCCATTGGCATTATCACCCGCATGCACTTAAAAATTATGCCGAGTTATGAGATCTCGCAATTGGTTTATGAAGATCTGCCCATCTCCGAACTTGAGCACAATTTCGACGCAATCATGTCATCAGCATACAGCGTGAGTTTTTTCACCAACTGGCAATCAGATGTGATCAATCAGGTATGGTTAAAGTTGAAGCAGGATGACTATGCTGCATTTGATACAGAGGAGTTCTATGGCGCACAACAAGCGACCAAAGACATGCATCCCATTGGCAGCGAATCCTCTGAAAATTGCACCCTACAAATGGGCGTGGCGGGTCCTTGGCACGAACGGCTGCCGCATTTCAAGATGGACTACACACCAAGCTGGGGCGAGGAATTGCAAACAGAGTACATTATCCCCCGTGAACATGCCTGGACTGCAATACAGACTGTGGCAACATTCAGGGAGGAACTGGCAGAACTCTTATTGATCACTGAAATACGCTGCATTGCCGCCGATGAATTTTGGCTGAGCCCTTTTTACCAGCAAGAATCCATTGCCATACATTTTACCTGCAAGCAAGATTGGCCAGTTCTGGAACCACTCTTGCTTAAAATTGAAGATGCCCTCGCACCCTTCTCTCCCAGACCCCATTGGGGAAAGCTCTTTGTTATGGAGCCAGATAGTCTCAAGTCCCGCTACCCGCGCCTGACAGACTTTCAAAAACTAATGAAGAAGCACGATCCAGATGGAAAGTTTCACAATGACTTTCTTTTGAAATACATTCACTAGTACGCGAAATATCCGGGCTAATAGTGCGTCTGTTAGCGCCCATTTTAAAACGAAAAAAGCCCGGAAAATCCGGGCTTAAAAATCGTTTATAACAAGTGTGTACTAGTCTTCGAGTTGAATAACTTCGCGATCTTTGTAATACCCACAGGCATCACATACACGGTGTGGCAATTTGCTTGCACCACATTTTGTACATAAGCCAGATTGTACACCTTTATACTTATTCGCACTTTGGCGCTGACGCACTTTCTGCTTTGATTTCTTGTTTTGCTGTACAGCCATAATAAAACTCCAATAATAAATCTATAAAATCGAGCCCTGACAATAGGTGAATGGTGTCCTTATACAAGACAGATTTTACAATTTTAGAGTGCGCCTGGGAGTTTATTCCAAGTGCTCGAGAATGGTTTCATTGTATGATTTAAGATAAAGGCATGATTCCAGGCCCATTCCTATTGGGAATCGTTTCCTGTATTCATTGTATTTTTTCGGTATGATTACCGGATTGACCAAAAAGCCGTTATCGATATAAAGCTTAATTTTGCCATTTCGAATATCCTTTTTAGCCTCAGAGCGCCCCCTCGATGCGGTCCATTTCTTACGCTCAATATTTCTATAATTCAGTTCCGTCTGGGTGATCTTTAATTCGGTTGAAAGTGTTTCTTCAAAACGATAAAATTCCGTTACAGGCATAATCACTATTAACGCCCCATGATCAAATGTAACTGAAAACTTTGGCAGCGATTTCTTTACTTTTTTCCTGATGTAGCTCTCAATGGATTTATTTCCCCCATTTCGGGCAATTTTATAGAAAAATTTAGCCTCGTTATAATGACGAATCCCCGTCTCTCCTTCATAGCGTCCTGACATGCAGGAGGACAGCAATATAACAGCAAGTAAACATAGTATTTTCTTCTTCATATGAGCTTACGATAACATGCCAAAGATGAATTGATAGGGACAAAAATTGTGAAGGGAAGGCTACGATTATGAGTGCTTCGTAGCCCCAAGATGGAAAATAAAGTACAAGGCGACTAGTGATACGCCGAATGCCAGTGGCATGAGCATTGAAGAGCCGGAAACAAGTAAAACCAGTGCACAAGCAGCATAAACAGAGCACCGTTTAATTTCATCTTTACGGCGCTGTTCAGACTGCTGTTTACGCAGGACTTTATGTTTCTCGTAACTCATAAGTCGCCATAGTATCCCTTCAAAGATATGATTGCAACGAAGAATTGATGAAAATATTGATTTTTCTCACTAAAATACGGAATTTGAGGTAAATAGATTATTTCAGCTTTGCATTTCAGGCAACTACCATTAGTTTAAACCCTTGACTACAAATAGATTAACCAATAAGGATAATTCTGATGAAATTGAAAATGATTCTCCTCTGGGCCTTCACTGCCTCACTCGCCTTTTCTGCAGAAACTAGTAATTGGGAAGGAACCTTTTTCTGGTCAAAAAGAAAAAAACAAGTTGAAAATATCACCGCCGCATTTGAGAAAGATGGCAAGGATTGGAAAGCAACTTTCACATTTAAATGGGGCGGTAAAGATCATATATATACAGGTACTGCTAAAGGCAATATGAAGTCTGGTAATCTTACAGGAAAAATCAACTCCGATGATAAAAGGGTCCGTAGTTTTACCTTCAAAGGAAAAATAAAAGATGGCAAATTTGAAGGTACCCACAAAGAAACCACAAAAGGCCGTAAAAAAGAAACGGGTGCCATGAGCCTCACATTGCTAGAACCTGAAGAGGAAAAAAAATGAATTTGTAAGACCCCTCAAGGTAGGGATAAGTATGGACCGACGGTAGGATTAGTTAAACCCAGGCTACACAGCCTGGGTTTCTCATTTTTAAACCGGTCCAGGTTCAGGACATGGGTAACAGTTTAGGTTCAGGACATAGGTAACACTTCTATGTATAATCAGACCAGTCAATAAGGAGACTGGTCATGACCTGGAGTGAAACAAATATAATGGATCAACGAGTGGAATTTGTGT
>JABSQK010000836.1 GCA_013215875.1 Lentisphaeria bacterium | reverse complement strand
CGTCTCCTCAGGCCAAAGGCCGTTACCTCAGCGTCTATCCCGCTACTCTACGAGTAGCGTGGGCAGCGTAGCCTCAGGCCGAAGGCCGTCACCTCAGCGCAGCGTTACCTCAGCGCAGCGTAACCTTTAAGTAAAGATTTTAATCGATAAACCGGAATTCCGCTAGCCCCAAGTTTTAAGGCCCATTTCAAATCGAAAGCTGCTTTTTTGGGGTGACCGAGAAGACTGTGGGCGAGACTGCGATCAAGTAACAAACCCCAATCCGGATATTTCGGATGTATCCGATTACTGATTTCGATGATTGCCGCTTCGAGATCCACCTTGGCTTCGTCTTTTTTGCCCTGGATCAAGCGCACGCGTGCACGGCGAATCTGCCAGGAGCTCTTCAGGCGAAATCTGGGAAGATTGCGTTCGATTTCTTTAAGGGCGGGGGCCGTTTCGCCGGCGTCAATCAGGGCATCAATCCACTCATCATACAGAACAAAGCTGTCGGTCGCCTTGTATCCCTTATGAAGCGCAGAGGCACGGATCTTGATCTTGCCAAGTATGTAGTGCAAACGGCTGCGTTTCAGGTACCAGTCGACCTGTTTCGTTTCGGCCTTTATGGCATGCTCATATGCAGCCAGGGCCTCGGGGTATTTTTCCTGAAGCACAAAGGCCTCGCCACAGAGAAAGTGAGCGGCGGCAAGATCAATTCTACCAGGACGCTTTTTCAGCAGCGTCTGACAAATGCTCAGGGCCTGGGACGATTTTTTCTCCCTGATACGCAAACGGGCCAACTCTATATGACCGGCGCTATAATCCGGGTCGGTCTTAAGGACCCAAAAGAGATCGTCCTCAGCCTTCTTAAACTTTCCTGACAGGCGATACTCCACAGCTCGACGGATGAGACGCTCTGTAGTGGGACCCTTTTTTTCGATTTCCACTGTCAATCTTTCGATGACATCGTGCGGGCCGTCATGGCAGAAAAGCAATGACGGCAGGATGAGAAGAATTATCCTGTATAAGCGCATGTAAGAGATGCTCCTCTGGAACTGTGAACCATCACCTTGGCCTGGTTTCACTTACCCATGGTAGCGAAACCAAAGAACTCCTTGGCATGATTGGAAATTCGGTTGGTATGGGACCACTGGCTCATCTCCTTCTCCGGCTTGAGAGAGGTCCGGAGCAGGTTAAACCGAAACTTATCACCAGCTGCAAGAGGTTTTGCAAACATCGAAAAAGGTAAAAAGCATTCGGTGATCCATTTATCTTTGTAACGCTTGCTAATAACCTTGGCATTGCTGTTCCATGCAGGACCCTTCGGCCCACCCAAGCTGACGTCGAAAAGATTTCCATTGGCATTAATGGCTAACTGAAGGAAATCCTTCGAATCCTTTCTATGGAAGAAAATTTCATTGCTATCGTCGGCCCACATCATGCCATCATCAAATTTACGCTTGGGCGTTTTTAGATTCATCGAGTTAGGATCGAAATTCTCAATACCAATGTAGATAAAATCCTTAAAGTAGCCGAGATAAAATTGTGTCTGACGAACCGCCAGCCCGGTTCCACCATAGGTGACTAAATCCGACTGCTTATCTAATCCGCCAATCTCATTTTTCGCTAAGGTCCCGTCCAGCACCGGCGCTGTCTTCATGCGCTTGATCACAATGCTTCGGTATGCCGGTACATGCAAACCTGCTCCGATGCTATATTTTTTTCCATCTTTATCCGTAAGAGTGATCTTTAATTTGGGCAGCGGAAAGGGAACTCTCTTAAAACTAGCCTTGAATGTGTTTGTGGTTTTCTTGCCAGATTCAAGCTCTGGAATAGCGACGGTCTTGGGCTCAATAGACCAGGATGTATTCTTTGTGTCCCAAGAGATACTTGCTTTTATTCCTTTAAGATGAATAGCCGGCACGACGGTTGTCAGAACTCCGGATTTTTTCTTCGTCAACGTATCGTCCATAGTTGCGGAAGCCGATAGCCAATTCAGATTAACAAAAGGTGCCAACTCTCGCGGCTTGGCTAGGCGTTTAACCGTGACTTTCTTACTTTTGTCGATACTGAAACGATCACTGACAACGCCCTTTTTATTGAGCATGATCGCGTCCATACGATCACCCTTTATTTCGACGATCAGTGAGCCGTGCTCGAGAAGAACCCGTTTCATAATAGGCATCGTACCACGTCGCATGAGCCCGGTGCCGCCGTGCCCTGCAACAACCTGTATCGTGCCCTCGTGAGGATTCAGCCCAGGACTTTTCTTATAGGATCCTTCACCCTTTGGATCCCCATCCTTATCATCAAGGATAAAACCCTTGGCAACTGTCGGGGTGTCATAGGCGCCATCCATTAACATGGATCTTTCATAGATATGAGAATGCCCGGTCAGCACAAGGTCTACACCTGCAGACTCCATGATTGGCATAATATGTTTACGCATCTCAATCAATTGTCCTTCAACATCACTGTCATGGGAGCCCTTTGTATAAGGGGGGTGGTGCCAGAAGGCAATCAGCCAGTCGGCCT
>JABSQK010000835.1 GCA_013215875.1 Lentisphaeria bacterium | reverse complement strand
AGATTAGTACGCCTGCGGAAATCAGTATTAACGCTTTTGATTCACTGAGGCGCTTCATTGCTGTTTCGAGATTGAAAGCAATGGCCATAAGTATGAGGCTGGCGCCAAAGATGACCCCTGCCTGGAATCCACCACCCGGACTCACATGCCCGTGGAATAATACGTAAAGTGCAAAGATTTGAATAATTGGAATTAGTATCCGGCAGGTTGTTTGTATGATTAGATCGTCTTTTACGGTGGGTTTATGCCAGGTTTCATCCGTATGGAATACACGTAGAATTGCCATAATCGCTAAGCAGGCAGTGAATATTACTGCCGTTTCAAACATGGTATCGAAACCCCGATAGTCAGCAAGTAATGCAGTGACAAGGTTATCTACCTTCGTTTCTTGAAACGAATTTTTTATATAATGCTGTGACATTCCTGCATTGGCAGCAGAATTGGGATCTGCCCAATCGGGAAAATCTTTTTCAGCCAGGAGCAGGAGTACACCTGTAAGAACCACAGCAAGTAGGGAGAGTTTTTTCATCAGTCGGAAGATCTCCTTTGGGTCCGGTAAACAGTGGCAACAAATAGAATGGTACTAATCCCGGCTCCCACAGCAGCTTCGGTAAATGCAACATCAACTGCACCCATCTGAGCCCATAAAAGGCAGATTAAGAAACTGTATATGCCTGTGAGCATTGTTGCCCCTATGAGATCTTTTACATTGATTGCCAGAATGGAAACGATGACAAGAAGAATGAGAATGATAATATCGAATTCAAATATCATTTATTGGACTCCTTTTTATTGTCGCCCTTTTTCCAGGGTTCGATACCAAAGAGGTAGCCAGCTTTCAATAGTGCATGTGTAGCCGTAGGGCTGGTTACTAGTATAAAGAAACAGATGATAAGGATTTTTCCAGAAGTGATATACCAGCCGTGGTGCATGTCATTTAATTGATAGATTGCGAAAGCGCCCAGAATGAGAAGGGTGGATAATGTATCACCTTTACCTGCTGCATGGCATCGCGTATAAAAGTCCGGGAAACGAAGTATTCCAACAACTGCGCCGAGAAAGAATAGTATCCCAAGAACGATCATGACAATTACAGTGATATTAATTGCAGATTCCATTAATTCTTGATCTCCTCTTCTGCAGCTTCACTGGCTTGGACTTTGGAAAAATAGCGTGTACAGGTAATAGTGCCAATGAAGTTGAGCAGGGCATAGGTTAAGGCAAAGTCGACAAACATGTCCAAGCGACCTTCATAAAGGGTGCCGATGAAAATGAGTAATACCGTCGTTTTGGTACCAATCATATTTGCACCGACCATACGATCCATTACAGTTGGACCCAGGAGTACGCGAATAAGCACGATGGCGACTAAAGCAAACAAAACTAAACCGCAAATTATGAAAAAATTATTCATTCATCCCTCTCCTCAAATGCCTCAGCTACTTTTTCCTGCATTTTTCCGGGTAGAGAGTCGGCGGTAATGTTGCTAATCGCATGCACATGGAAGGTATCACCATCAATATCGACCGTGACCGTTCCAGGGGTTAGGGTGATGGCATTGGCCAGGACATATCTGGCAAAATCACTTTTGAGGGTCGTTTCAAATGCGATAACCTTGGGCTCTATTTTCTCCAGCAAATTGGGGCTGAAAGCCAATTTTAAGATATAAATATTCGATTTGATAATTTCGATGAGTAACCAGAGAATAAATTTGATTGCTCGCAGGGCCTCAGTAAGGCGAGAACCAAGGGATTGATCCTTTTTCTGGTACATGAGATCCGCGGAAATAAAGGTCACAATGAGGCAGGAAATTGTGCCGAAAAGCCAAAGATGGTAGTCCGTTTTACCCGAAAAAAGGAACCAGAAAAACATCAATGTAAAAAATGTTATAATTTTTTGCAAAACGACTCCTTCAAGCCTTATAATGTGTGTGAAAAACGCCTCTGAAAACTATGCTCTAAATAAACACTTTCAAGCATTCTTTATCTCAATGCGACATCTTTTGCACAGATAATTGCACAATTCAGCATATTAGGCCGCAATTCCTATGCCATGGGTCTGAATGAGTTCAAATGAAGGTGCTTCGTTCTATTTTAGAAGCTTGTTTAATACAGGCCAGATGGTTTCAGCGACCTTTTTATGTCCCAAAGAGTTGGGATGGATGCCATCTGCCTGGTTCATTTTTCGGACCCCGCCAACCGACTTGAGAATAAATGGAACAAGCGCAATTTT
>JABSQK010000834.1 GCA_013215875.1 Lentisphaeria bacterium | reverse complement strand
GGATATGAAACGTCCAGCAGAGGTATACGAGAAATCATCCCGGAAACTACAGCGTTCGTTGGGTTATACGTAGGGATTGAGCAGATTGATGAAGAGAACTATTTATTATGGTTTGATAATCTCAGATTGGCAGAAATTAATCTAAATTGGAGACAGTTATTTGGACAAAGTCATTAAATAAAGTATGATAAGAATGTAACCATGTGTTACCCATGTCTTGGTCTAAATGTGTAACCTATGTCTTGACTGGTCCCTTGTTCCTTGAACCTAGCGCCTTGAACCTTCCTTTAACAATCAGACATATAAAGCTTGCGACTGCCCCATAGATAGTCCCAGCCACTGTAGATCGTTATGGCAACCGTTCCATAAAGTGCGATTGGCCAGCCGATTCGATAAAGATCATTTGTTTTTTCAAGCCATTCCACCCAAAAGCATCCGCCCAAGGCCAAGACAAGCATTTGAAAAGCAGTCTTATATTTACCAATGTCTTTTGCTGCAATTACTTCACCTGATTTTGCCGCCAGCGTCCGCATACCAGTTACAGCAAATTCACGCGCTAAGATGAGGATCGTTACCCAGGCCGGGACAATGTCATAACTGGTCAATACTACAAAGCAGCCCACGGTAAAAATTTTGTCTGCCAGCGGATCCATCAATTTACCAAAGTCAGTTACTAGGTCGTATTTGCGTGCCAGATAGCCGTCTATGTAATCAGTCATTCCAGCAATAATAGCTAAAACATAGCCCACTCGCCAATAGATTAGATGGTCTGGATTTTTATCGCTTACAGCGGCCAAGCCCATAAAAATAAAGGTAAACCCCAAGCGCGAAACTGTTATTTTATTTGGTAAATTCATAAGATCTGTCTTATGTTTTAATTAAAAATCTCTTAAGACTATTGCTGCGCTTTAAAGCTCAGCAGTCTAGTTGCGCATGGGCATGATTACACAGAGAAAGCCTTCGTCCCCATGAATAACGACTGGCTTGAATTCATCGTTGAAGCGTACTGTAATTTCATCACATTCAAGATTGCGCAAAGGATCGCGCAGATATTGCGGATTAAACGAAATATCAACTGGCTCGTCCGAATAAGCAATTTCAATCGGCTCATTTGCTTCGCCATCATTCGAACTCGCACTCAAAGAAATGGTATTTTCCAAAAGTGAAAATTTAATCGATGAGCTCGTTTCGCTAACCACAATGCTTACACGATTTAATACTTCTATAAATTTATCGCGTGGAATAATTACCGAGCGCTCAAAGCTGCTTGGTATTACCTGCCGGTAGTTCGGATAGCTACCTTCGATGAGTTTTGTTACGATGTACGTAGACCCCACATTAAACGATGCACGAGCATCAGACAAACGAATCTCAAGTTCATCATCTCCATCAAGCACACGTTGCAATTCATTCACAACCTTAATTGGCAATATCACATCGCCGTCCACTAAATTTTCGTCATCCATGATGCGTTCAACCAAGGCCAAACGACGCCCGTCTGTTGCCACCGCCGTAAAGTTTCCTTCGCGGATGCTCAGCAATATGCCATTCAATACAAATCGGGTTTGGTCAGTACTCACCGCATAAGCAATTTTGGATAAAATCTTTGAAAAATCTTTGCTCGAAAGAGTCAGTTTTCTGGTTTCCTGAAACTCAGACTCTTTGGGAAATTCTTCGGATTCCATGCCCATAATCTTAAATTTAGCAGACCCGCTGGAAATGGTTGTGCTGTGATTTTCGTCCGTACTGATTGAAATCTTTTCACCACTCAGTGTTGCAACGATCTGCCCTAATTTACGAGCTGGCAAAGTGGTCTCACCGTCTTCCTCGATATCTGCATCGATTGTCGTGGAAATACTCACTTCCAAATCGGTCGTCAGCAAAGTAATTTGTTTGTTAGCAGCACTAACTAAAACGTTGCTCAATACGGGTAAAGTTGAACGTGTGCTTACGATGTTTAGCACCTTTCTCAATGCGTCATTCAGCTCAGATGTGGCCAGGGTAAACTTCATTTATTATTGATCTCCAATCGGTTAAATTATCATACCTTAAACGATATTTTATTATTTGCTACAGTAGTTCAACGCTTTTTCTCAATCAAAAGACCACCATTCAGAGTTACTAACAGCTATATTAGTTTATTAAGATAATTATATTTAAATAGTATTACTATTATTATACCCTGTTAATTTGTTGATAAGTTCACAAGTCCTTGATAATTAGATACTCAGAGAAAAAAGAGCAGTTAGTAACTACATAAACAAGCCATACAACAAGCTGATAACAAAGTTATCAACAAGTTATCAACAGGCAGGCTGACAAGAAACTGAAAGCTTATTGAAAGGCCAAAAAAAAGCAAATTTTTTTATAATTAACCCACAGAAAATGAGCGCTTTAGTAAATAGACAGGCTTTATTGATAATAACAGCCTCAATTAGAGGAATTCCGCTCAGTTTGAATAATTAGCTTTTTTTCTAAAAAATTTTATTTTATTCTTGAATTACTTATTTTTTAGTCTAAGAGCGGGCAAAAGGAGAGTATCTGCACACAAGTTATTGACAGTTTTTGTTGATTTCTAAAAAAATGCCTGTTCTAACAGCCTCAATTCAAGAAAAATAGAGTATAAATCTCCAAAAGCAGCTGGAAAATATGAGAGCTGCGAAATGAATTATTTTAATTGATGAGATCCCCACACATTTAGAGAAGATTCATATTGACCGATCCCAGCCCTTGAGCCTGAACAGAAGCTGGCTTATAGTAGAGAGGATGAATAAACAGAGGTTTAAATGGGTAGAACAAACCTAGGAGTCTTGTCGGACTTATGGATTTTGAAGTGAAAAATAGGATAAATGAAGCTGATTTTGGCCAAGAAAAGGCGAATATGAACATATTTAACGCATTTGTAGGCCTAAATTCAGCAATATTTAGATATTTTGCAGCCGAAATAGCTAAGTCCGGCAAGCTCCTCGCACTTATATTTAGCTACTGTCTTGTGCTGAACACAAGCGCAGCAGATTTTAAAGCAAAAATAGACGACATTGTCACAACAAAAATTGTCTCTGCAAAAATAATAAGTGGAAAATTTACACCGGGCATGTTATGCGTTGTCCGCGACGGGAAGAAAATAAAAGCAAAGTTAAAGGTCAGAACGGCCACCGGTGTTTGCCGCATTCTTTCCGGCAAAGTAAAGCTTGGCGACATACTTCTGGAATACAAAGATGATGCCGCTATCACAAGTAAAACCGGTGAGGGAAAAGCGCCCCAACTCGTAAAACAAAAAGTGCCCGAAGGCCTGCTGGGCAAGCTTCTAGAACTTGAGGGTGCATATTTATACCTCGATGCAATTTATAAAAGCTACTCGCAAAATGAAAAGAAAAAACTCAGCAAAGAATATGGCAAAATAGACCTCCGGGTAAACCAGCTTCGGCAGGCTGAGTATGCCTTTCAATTTCCTGAATTAAAGGACCGGGTTTATTTATCTTTAATCCTTGCGGACAAGAAGGGTCTCGCCGAAAACCTGAATATAAAGGTCGATGAAACGGCGCTTAATCTTCAGCCAATTATTCCGGAAGAATTTTTAAGTATAGCGAACCCACCGGGCGAAATAGAGTTTATAGAAACAGACCCCGCCTTTTGGGCCATGCCGCAATACTGGGGAAGACCCCCAGCCAACGCAGATTTTTCAGATATCATAATAAAAGAGGCCCAGATTTCGATTGGCCAATCCACCCAGGCTCTGGTGCGCAAAGACATTGAAATTGACGATGCGGAAATCAGCGGAGAAGTAAAGCTAAACGATGGCATATTCGCTTATGTTATTTTGCGTTCGGATATTATTGTGAAGTTTTATCACAGCAAAAGCCCCTATTCGGTATCAGCAAAATACGGCTACAATAATCTCGGCAGAGATTCGGAGAAAAGCAGCCACACCCAGCTTTTTGATGCGAAACGATGGTACCCCTTTAAGATTCGCTTAAAGGGCAAAAAGCTGGATGTGTGGGTCAATGGCAAAAAACGCCTCGATACACAAATCCTCATAAAGAAACAATCCGGCAAGGCCCTGAAAAGCTCAGGCCATTTTGGTCTTGGCACATACCGGGAATCGGCTGCATTTCGTAAAATGAAACTCACGGCCCTGAGTGCACTCGCAAAACGAAAATTACCCCT
>JABSQK010000833.1 GCA_013215875.1 Lentisphaeria bacterium | reverse complement strand
TCTGCCAATTATTTAGCGGAACATGTTACCTTGCTTTTCCTCCATCCTCTTGAGCTCATCTGTATCTATCTTGAAATCTAATGGAATTTCCCACTTTTATTCCGTATTTTAGAAATAGATTTACCATCAAAGTTATTCTGGAATTCATGTATTGTTTGGTTTAATAAATTTCTTTGGACTAAGTGGCTACTGCTTTTGCAGATTAAACAGCTTGGTTCGTTTTGATTAGTTTCACATTTAATACAAAAAACACCCTTCGTCGATTTATATCTATTTTTCAAGTTTAAGCCTAACAACTTTGAATTTCTTGGATCTATCAATCCTGCTTTCAGTGATTTCATATACTCTCTTGTTAGTGTTAATAAAAATATTCCCCCTCAGCACAATATAGAGGGGGTTATCTTTTTAGCAATAATTGATACTTCCTGGAGGGCTTAACGTTTAATGCTGTGCATAAAGTACGAGGCCAAGGCCCAGCTGATCTGTTTTGTAGTTTGAATCTGTATGGAAATCATCCACATATGTAATGCGAATTGACGGGCACGTGGCACCATACATGTAGCGCCCGGAATAATCGTAGTCGACTTCGAAACCCTGATCATCAGCATCACTGATGAATTGCTCCTGGTTCTCGCTTAGTTCAATTGTATTCATGCTGCTTTCTCCTCTTGTTTATAATTAAAGACACAGTCCCGGCACAGGCTTCCTTGTTTATCGCCGTCATGTTCACGGCAGGCATTACACAGATCTTCACTCTGCGATTGTGCTGCCATCTCTGTGACCTTTCTCTTAATCAGTTTGGTGATTGTCATTTGCTTTAGCCATGCGATACGGCGCAGAATAAACGAGGCCTGACTAAGATTGGATCCTTGGTGAAATGGCCACATAGTCGTGCCCTCCTTTAAATGTTTAAATGAAAAAAGCCGACAGCCCTGTAGGGATGCCGGCTTGGATTAGGTGTGTTTGTTTTATGCTGCTTTTTGTAACTGGGGTTTACTGCAATGCCATTTCTTACAGGCCTGCTTATACGAACACCCTGCACACATGAATGTTGGTGACGGGTAGAACGCTTCAGACTCGATTGCCTTGTCCGCAGATTTTACCAGTTCCACCAAACGGAACGAGTCATCATCGTCCCTCGTTGTCCATTGCGAGTCGAAGCGTGGTGTCTTAGCTTTGGTACAGATATCGAAACGTGCAACTGCTTTTTCATTGTGCATTTGTTCATAGGCCATCAGATAGGCTGTGGCTTGCAGCTCACCATCAGCTTTACCTTCTGGCCATTTACTTCCGGCTGTCTTCCAATCGACGATGATCGTCATTCCCTCGTTATTTTCGACCGCATCAAACTCACCAATCAGAGGCTTCTTTAGTTTCTGCCCATCTCGATCAATTAGATTAACACTGAATGGAATACCAATGCCAGTAATTTTATCCGTGTTAAGATTAAGCAGAAATGCATCCATCATTTTTAGGCCAGTCTCGGTTAGGCTCTCCAAATCCTTCGCTTGCGGAAATAATACCGGAAGCGTTTCATTTTTGACCAACCTGTGAAACTCGTCGGCAAATAGCTTCTTCGCATCTTCTGGATCTTCACCGACAGAAAAGGACAGTGCCGTATGGATGGCCTTACCAAAGAGTAAAGCCACCCCGACGGATTCTGAATCGATCTTGTAGTAGTAGCGGTAAGCCCACTGGAGCGAACAACTCAAGAATGTGTTAAGCTGCGATACACTCCAATGGGGTTCTTTCCGTAAATCGCCTAAGGACTTCACGCTGCCTTATCCGTGAGGTTCTTAAGCTCGTCGATATAGCTACTAGCATCATGCGGTGTTAGCTCCTGGATATTGCTTGCCCTGTAACGGGTACTGACTTCCTGATTCAGAATTGTGAGATCCTTATCGACTCTGCCAGCTAAATCCAAGATGAACTTAACTTGCTTGGGCGAAGCTTTACCGTTGCTATTCGAGTTAGTTGCCGGTTCTTTTTTCGATTGCTGCGGCAATGTTTGAACGGTTTGAATCGGCTGGTTGTTCTGTGCTTCAATTTCATCTTCGACCGTATCACGCAACATCTCATAAGCGTCTTTAAGTTGCTGCTTGATTGCCTCGGACGAGGTCTCACTTGGCAATTCGATTTCAATCGACGCACCGTAGTTTTGACTGGAATAATCCTGGCCTACTATCGGTGTCTTTAGTCCAAAATTAGCATGTAATTTCAACATGGGTTTTCTCCTTCTATTAATGGTTCGTGTTATTTATTCAGGCGGCGATTCTCTTGAAACGCTCGATTAGCTGGGTTGTTTCTTTGTGCTCCTTCTCTTTATTCTTTTGCGCCTTCTCAAGATCTTTTACCTGCTTCTTCAGGTTCTTTAGTTGTAGCAGATTACCCTGCAAAGATACGCTTAGCTGATCGACCGTTTCATAAAGCTGAGCAAATGGCTCGGCTTCGATTTCCTTTGTTTCTTTCGCCACGATGGGCTCCTTTATTTTGGGTTTATCTTTAGTTGGGGGTTTGGGTTTTGGTTCTATGAATGACTGCGCATCGAGGTAGTCCTTCAGCTCTTTCTGATTATCATTATCCCGTAAAGGCATCAGAACATATGTAGCACCGAGTCGCTTCATCGCAACAGGCTTGTACAGATCCTTTATATAAAGGTCTGTGCAATTGGCCTGAAGACCTGGCTTCAGATACTTCTTATCCAGTGTTACATAGAGCAGATCCTCTGATGCATACGTTGAATCCGATAAATGGATATGACTGAAGCTATCCTCGTTTTGGCCTACCAGTATTACCTTTGACTGGTAGGCGCAGAGAATAACACTATCACCTGGCAGATTGTCGATAACCTTTAAAGCCAGTTTCAGGTCTTGGTCTGAAATGACAATCTTACTGATTCCTTTAGTACTTGGGATGACCTGTTTGTAGTTAGGAAATGAACCATCAACTAGCTTACAAGAATAGCCCCACAGTTTTGTTTGGATCATCATTCTGGCCTTGTCTTCAGAGAAACCTATAGCCCCTTCATCAACTGTATGATTGAGTCTAAGGAAACTGCTTGCAGGTATAATGATGTCTTCATCGATGCCACAGTTGCTTAGATCAATGGCCATAAGGCTAGTGCCATTCGTGCCAACGACTTTCCCTTCCTTGCTATCGATGTACACGCCATTAATAACAAAGCGGGTATTATCAGTCGAACTAGACCTAGTCGCAGTCTGGTAAGCCTGTAGCAATTCGTTCAATCCTGGGCAAGCCTTAGTTTCTATATTAAGGCCCATGTCCGGCCATTCATCCAGATCACCAGGATCCATGATTTTGGATATTTCCTGACCATCTACACGGGTGATTATTTTGAGCTGCTCCGAGTGCTGTTCTATACTGATCGATTCTCTGCCGGCATTTTTACTGGCATCTACCAGTGCATCGAAAGGCAAAAGGAATCGACCCGTGCCTTCGCACTTAGCATCTGGAATACTGATGCTAAGGAATTCAGCGAGGTTGTTGACACTTAGTTTCAGTTCGTCACCTAGCTCAATAAGGACATAGCTCAAGACGGGCAGTGTTGATTTCTTGGTATACACTTTCTTGAGCAATGCTATCGCCTGCTTCAGTGCTTTTGCGGGGATGTTTATGTTCATAGGATCTTCCTTCTGTTATATTGGTTTCTTGTTTACGCGTCAGGAACTGGCCCAGCCAAAGAAGAGGTAACGATCGCTACCCAACTCTATGCATCCAGCCGGCCCCCATTTATCATCGATTCGTTCATCACCTTCATCGATTAATTTTTCTGCATAATCGTAGGAATTTTCTTCTGTGCTTGGAATAGTGGTGAAGCTATCCTTTTCGGCAATACTGCCAGTGTATCCACCGTGTCCATACTCATAATTTGCGTCTTCAACAGCAGCATTAAATGCGTCTTGAGCACTTTTGCCGTTTGCTTGGGTTATAAACATTTCTGCTCCCATAATTTAATTTCTCCTTTTGTTGTTTGGGTTTTGGGTTGATCTGACCACTGCGATCAGAATAAGGCACAGCACATATAGGACAGCAATAGCGACGACTGCAGCGATTGCCGTCAACAAGATTTCCAGCACTGTTTTAATTAAGCTCAACATCAATGCCGCGATCGGTACTAGCAGAAATGTCGGCACCGCCAATATCACGAACAACTTAAGATTAAACTTCAGCCATTCTCTCAGCACACCGAATTGATCAAACTCAGCAGCACTCTGACGCATCACCTCGGCAACACGTTCTGCTGTGGGTAAGTTCTCCAGATCGGGGTTAATCTTCGTATCGCTTAATTGTGGATTCCAGTCCGTCAGTGTGTCCTTCAGACCTTTTGGTCTCTGCCGTACTGGTTTGTTAGTCATTAGATAGCCTTCTACGGGCGTCCCGTTTTGCCCTGCTGCCGATGGCTGTGCCAGCAACAAATAGAATGATGCCAGCTGCGAAGAATATCATGACCAAGACTTGGTAGAATCTCGTTCGATCTTCGGCTTCCTTTGCCCTCTGCTCGGCCTTGTTGGTTTGCTTTTTATATTGCTCAATCTGCCGGGTTTGCTGTTTATATTGCTCTACCTGACGGGTTTGCTGCTTGCGAAAATCTTCCTTATCATCGCTACAGCTAGCAAGCAGCACTATGATGAAGATAAGCAAGGGTCTAAACATAAGGCCTCCTTTGTTCGTGGGTTTAAAACTAAAAACCCCACAGCAAGGTGCTATGGGGCTAACAATATATTATGCCAAAAAAAGGCCTAAAATTAAGGTCTTTTGACTATAAACTGCATACGTATGCAGTATTTATCTCAAAAAAATGTATTTTATGATTTGGCGATTAAAATCTTGGCTTCCTTGACGCTTAAAGACTCATTTTTGATCCTAGATGCCAATTTTTTACGTTTAGTTTTTGTGGGGACCATTAGAAGGTTTTTAACAATGCTCCAAGGCACACCTAGCGTCTCAAGGTCACCGAAACTATTATACGTACGATAACATTTGAGCATGTCATACACTGCCCGTTCTGAGACACCGAGTGAGTCAGCTGCCTCCTCTACAAATCCAGTACCATACCTATGCCCTTCTGCTTCGTAAAGTGAATTAACTAAACGCCCTACTTCCCATCTAGCTTTCAGGAGTTGCATTGTGAGGTCAAGCTCAACGTCTGCTATCTGCTTTAATAGTTTCCTCTTTTCTGAGGCTTTGGTCAGTCGTCTTGCCATCCATCGTCCTCAGTCATAATTCAAACTCCATGTGTTTCCAAGAATGTTTCTGATAGGATCCAAATCCAGTTCAGGAAAATCCAGGGTATTAATTGCTTCTGAAAGCACAGCAGTCTGGTAACCCTTGCCATACCGGCCAAATGTCTCACCCTCCTGTACATGTCCAACTAAGGATTTTAATATAGATGCTTCAGCACTATTTTGGATGTGGGTAATAAAGGTGTGCCGAAGTGAGTGGAAAACTTTCCTTTTATCCTCTGTCACTTCCTTGCGATTAAAGCGTCCAAACCATTTGCTGAAATTTTGGGAATATCCATCTCGAGCATTGGTAAGGCTAGGCCATATCCTGTCTGCACTGTCTTTGTCTACTCGTGCCAAATACTGATCGAAGCCAAGATCAAGTAAGGTTACATGAACTGGAACAAGCCTGGCTGAGTTTTTTGTCTTAAGACGTTTGTCCTCCTCACCATTGATATTAAAACAAAGGATCCCATCATATTCTTGGACATCCTCGCGGTAAAGTTGACAGATTTCATTTAAGCGCATACCACTATACAAGGCAATTACAGGGACCCATGCTTTTTCTGGTTGCGGGTATAGTTTCTTAAGCTCTGCAAGCTTGAGCAGCATCGTATTTAGTTCATCGACTGTATAAACATCACGCTCTTCCTTGACGCTCTTACTGACAGGGTAAGTCAGCTTTGATGCAGGATTCTTAACGACATAGTCGTGATCAACAGCCCATGAAAAAAATGAACTGATCTTGACCAGTATGTTATTTACCCTGGTGATCGACAGTTGCTTAACAGGCTTCAATGCCAGAACCTCATCAATTGTCTTGCCACGATAACGTTTATCTTTAGAGCGATTTGGAGGCAAGGCTCTTACCTTCTTCCTCAAGTCGAACATCAAGGTATGATTAATAGTTCGGATATCCACGTCTCCAACAATCACAAGAAGCAAATCCAAGGCGGCCATGTTTTCTGCTTTAGTTTTTTCAACCCAACGCCCCCCCACAGTGTGCTCTGTCACATATTCCTCGATAAGTGAGCTAATCCGGTTAGTTGTCAGGCTCATGGATTCAAGTGGTGTGATCTCGCCAGTGTCCGGGGTGATTAGATTTTCTATATAGGAGTCAAACTGATTTGAATAATTTCCATTCTTCCGGTGAATTTCGATACCAATGATCTCAGCGTTGGCCTTCAAGACCTCGCGGCCGAGTACGGGGTAGCGTTCATTGGGTATATCTTTAAGTCCATACTGAGAAATGAATCGTTCTGCTGTTTGCCTATAGGCTTCTTCATCCCAAGCTCCGATCTTTTGAATAGAGTCGTTACGCAAATCTTCAAGCTGCTTCACTGTCAGTGCACGTTGAGCCCCTCGATATGCCTCTCGATGAGGCCCCTGTCGGTAATCTTCGTTTTCCTGAAGCTTGCCAATAAGGTAACTTTTAACAAGTTCCTTAATTTCCGCTTCCGAATATATACCCATTCGTATCCTTTTGAATAATTGCAAGAACTCTGCTGCAATGCCATCGGCCAGTTTTATCGCTTTTCCGATGCTCTTAGTTTTTAGTGATCTGTAAATATGTTTCTTTTTGAACCACTCCTGTAGATCTTTAGGGATCCTAATTCGAAAGTGGAACCACCCATTTCGGTTTACAAGATACTCGCTTTTCGTCACCTTTTCTTCTCCTTTGTGTGGCAAAATTGTGTGGCAAAAGCAAGAAAAGGTGGTGGAGGCGTAAAAATGACAAGCATAACCCCTTTATGATAAAGGGGATAGCTTGTAATTGGTGGAGGCGGCGGGAGTTGAACCCGCGTCCTGAACAGACTGATTGTCTGGCGTCTACACGTATATCTTACTGTTCAATTTCATCCTGAAACCTGCCAGTAAGCAAGCTGGTCCCAAGACAATTCCCTCTAAGTTCTCGCCGCGATCCCGACGGACGGAGGATCACTAGCCAGTCTGATTCTAGACGCTTGGTATTCCCTATCAGACATCAGGAATAAAGCGTAGCAGGCTTACGTTATGCTGCTAGTGCGTAATCGTTAGATTCAGCATTTGTGTTTTTGACCGGTGTTTAACGAGGCCAACGATCATCCTCGACGCGCAACCAGCTTCTAACCTGAGCAGTCGAAGCCGTGTCGCCCCCAATTGTAAAAGAACACTGAAGATTACCTCTTCATCTATAATATACGTTAATTATTGGAGAATGTGTCATGCTTTTGAATAAAAAACTTTCTAATAAATGAAGCTAGATCTGCTTATAAGGGCTAAGTGACAGCTCTATCTGATTCATTTTCAGGATCTTATGACACTGTACTGACTGAGACATATTTCAGACGATCTTTGGTATTTCCAAGCCTTCCCAATTTAGGAATTTATGCTACTTTTAGACATATGAAATGTGATTTATGCGATAATAATGCGGAACTGTTTTTCCGTGGGAATATAAAGGGTAAACGCTCGCGTTTAAACCTCTGTGGAGTTTGTGCCGGCGAATTCAAAATTACCCCTGACGAAATAGTCGAAAGTGATCTGCACAATGTAATAAAAGATCTTACGAGTTATGCTGACCTAATGGAGAAGGTGGAGGCGGAGTGCCGGAGCTGTGGGACAAAGCTTGCTGAAATAGACGAAAAGGGAATTGTCGGCTGTGCAGAATGTTACACAGTATTTGAGAATTATATCATTGAGAATTATCGATCGAAGTACCCTATTCGTGCAAAGATGGAATCGAAGAAACTAGAACGGCAATTGAAGATTGCTGTGAGTGCAGAGGATTTTGAAAAGGCTGCTGAGTTACAAAAACGACTAAGTGATATAGAGGCAGAGATATGATTGAACTGCTGCCGTCGTTCCATGAATATCATAGCTGTGTGCTGCATTCGTCTATGCAAACGATACGCAATTTAAATAAATACCCTTTCCTGCATAAACTTGGCTCTCATCAAAAGGATGCTATCGCCGATGAATTGCTGGAACAATTTCAGGATTATTACTCAAGTATTCAAATTCTCGAAGATGAAGAGGCAAGAAAAGAAATACGCGAACTCTTACAACTAAAAGTACCCATCTCAGATGGCATGGTTCTGCATACGGCAAATTACAATACGTATATTTTAGTCAACATCGTGGAGCATCTTTATATTCAAAAACTTCTACCCGGCCTGCAAATCGTCGAACTGCGTAAACATATAAACCACCTTGTCGATCACCTCTCACTGCAGATCGATTTTGCCTATAATGAAAATTTTGGATTTTTATGCAGCAAGGTTGCTGAAAGTGGCAGCGCAGCCCGATTTACTTGCCTAGCACATTTACCTGGTTTGCATTTATCGAACCAGCTTACGAGTAGTTTAAAAGCTTTATCCTATACAGGAATTATGAATAAGGAATTGACAAAGTGCGGACATTTCTTGCAGTTCAGTGCTTCGGCCAGTATCAGTGCGGATGCATTTGAACGCCATATGAATAAACTCATAGAAGCAGAGAAGAATGCCCGTCAGTTGTTGCTGGAGAAAAATGCCCACATTATAACGGATAGTATCAGTCGTTCCTGCGGTATACTCAATTACTGTCATGAGATGAGTTATGCAGAGATGCTCGAGCATCTCTCAATGGTTCTTCTTGGGCATGATACAGGTATCGTTAACGGGGTCAATCCATTGGCATTGATCAAGTGTATTATTGAGTTTAGCGATAGTCAGTTGGAACTCGAAATGTGCAAAACAGAAAGCAGCCAAATAAAAAATGATATCTTCCGGGCCAGCAAATTAAAAGCTGTCTTTGCCTAAATTTGATAGTTTGCCCAAGTATCTCCCGCAATAAACTGACGCCCGGTAGCTATTCGAAGTTTTGCTGAATATTAGTTTCTTTACCATCGAGGCTTTGAGTATTTGCCTCGAGCCAATATTCCTCTAATTTTTCCTGACCACGGTTGGTCGCCCATTTGCCATATGTTTCCCGATCGCCCTTGTAGTCATATAATGGCACACCAAACCCACATGATGTTTGCACCATACTAATCTTAAGTTCAAAAAATTGGCGGGTCCCGAGGATCTTTGGAAACATGGCAAAATAAGCATCCCATTTTTCATCTTGTCGATGAATGACAGT
>JABSQK010000832.1 GCA_013215875.1 Lentisphaeria bacterium | reverse complement strand
GTCGATGAACTTCGCCAGAAAAAAGAAATCGACACAGAATTCCAACCCGCCATGCAGAAAGACACAAAAAAAGCCCTCATTGAAGGTTGGCATGAGGCGATTGACCTAATTAAATAGTTTACAGAGTACTAGGAAACGATTAAATTATCTAAATTATTTGCCGATAATACAAGTACATAACAGGAAAGTATTATGGCATTATCAGCAATAGAGGGATCCTCCGGAAGCCTTCAACTACAAGTAGCCCTGCTCAGTAAAAGTAATGACATGCATGGCTCAAATGCTCTACAATTAATTAAAAGTGTTACGGAAGGGGTAAATTTAACTGCGCCCCGCGGACAACAGGTTCGTATATCAGCCTAGCCTGGATAATTCTGCAGTAACCTTAAAAACTCAGTTTTTCTGACATTCGCAGCATATACCGATCAGTGTAACTTCATGGCCATTTACCTGAAAGCCATTTGGCAATGAGCTGCCATTTGGAATGGGCATCAGGCAACCTGGCAAATCAAAAACGGTTTCGCATTTTGTGCAACGAAAGTGGTGATGGTGTTCGAGGTGCGATGATTCATAACGTGTGGTATCATCGGGTAATGTTACTGGTTTGATATCGCCTGCTTCAACCAGGAGTTTTACACAGCGATAAACTGTTGCTACACCTAGCTTGGGAACTTTTGCTGTACCACGATCTAAAATTTGGTTTACACTCAAGGGACCTTCGGCAGCACGTATCACATTATAAATTGCTTCGCGTTGAGATGTCTTTCTTTTTCCGATTGCTTTTGCCATCAATAAAAACTCCTTGAGTGCTTTTAAGGTCTAACATAAACAGCATCTGTCAAGCAGGCATCTCAAGAACCATACAAAGAAATTCTCTTCCAAACAGATGATTTTGGTGAATTGCGAAAGTTTTTTCGACTTATTTCGTTTTTATTGCGGTGAATATTCGAATTAATCTTGACCTTTGGCATTTTTTATTTAACAGTAAATCAGGAGGCAGTACATGTTTGATTTTGATACGGTTTATAATCGCAGGGGCACGTCTAGTTTAAAATGGGATAGGCACCCGGAAAATATTTTGGCAATGTGGGTGGCAGATATGGATTTCAAATCCCCACCTGCAGTAATTGAGGCGCTCAAAAATCGAGCAGATCACGGTATATACGGCTATACCGACCCACCCGAAAGCCTGACCCAATGTTTAGTCGAGCACATGAAGGGAAAATATGACTGGGAGGTAGAAGCGGATTGGTTCTGCTGGATTCCCGGCCTGGTCCCTGCTCTCAATATTGCCTGCCGGGCCTATTCAGAAGAAGGCGAATCAATCATTGCGCCAACACCAGTCTACCCACCATTTATGACTGCACCATTTAATATGCGTCGCAAATGCATAAAGCTGCCACTCAAACTGCTCGGCGATGAATGGCAATTGAGCATTGAAGATTTGGAAAATTCCATCACACCCGATACCAAAATGCTTTTTCTCTGCAACCCTCATAATCCGGTGGGGAAAGTATTTTCACGTGATGAGCTCGAGGCAATTTATCAAGTATGCGAAAAACATGACTTGCTCGTTTGCTCGGATGAAATTCATTGTGATTTACTGCTTGATGATGCACAACATATTCCATTTGCTGCACTGCATAAAGAAGCAGAGGAACGCACCCTTGTACTCATGGCCCCTAGTAAAACTTTTAATGTGCCAGGCTTAAGTATGTCCTTTGTCATTGTTCCAAATAATAAATTACGCCGAAAATTCAAGCGTGAATATCAGGGCTTGTTCAATGAGATCAACTGTTTTGGATATGCGGCCTGTGAAGCTGCATACCGTGACAGTCAAGATTGGTTAAAAGAATTGTGTGCCTATCTAAGTGCAAATCGTGATTTCCTTTATAGCTTCATGAAGACGAATTTTCCGAATGTGAAAATGGCGCCCATGCATGCGACCTATCTTGCCTGGATGGATTTCCGTGAGTGTGGCATCGACGACCCACACAAGGCATTTCGCGATGCGGGTGTGGAACTATCGCCAGGTAGACCATTTGATGGTGATGGCTTTTTGCGACTTAATTTTGGCTGCCCAAGAGCGACTCTTGAGGAGGGTCTGCAGCGCATGGCTTCAATTCTATAAGGTATTTAGCGAAAACACGCTGGGCGCGCTCGGAGAGCCAGACCTAACAGCGTATCTGTTAGAATGCCGAATCTGATTTCCGTGTCGCGGCTACTGAACAGCTATTCTGTTAGAATGCCGAATCGTGTGATGATCGCGCTCGGAGAGAGGCTGTGTGAAAAAGGACGTTTTTTCTATGTAGTTAAGCGATTCTTCGCTGTCAAAGCTGCGAAACGCCCAAGAATGGGCTCACTACATAGCGCGCTTACTGCATTCTGGCACTATTTGGAAAGTTCTATGTGTTTTTCACACAGCCTCGGAGAGCCCGACGTTGAACGCCTTCGGCTCAGCATACATGCTGTCTTTGTCTTCGACTGCTCCTAACAGTGTGTTTCTTAGAATGGCTGGTGGAAATTTCAGGCCAGAGGCCACGAGGCCCAGTAATGAATGCCGAATCTTATAATGACCGCGCTCGGAGAGCCCGACCTACCTAAGAATCGGCTGCAGATGGGTCGTCTTCACCCACATCTAAATCAGCTTCCGGGAGCGTATCATTTAGCTCATCCCCAGATTCTTCGTCGGGATCATCATCCTTTTTTCTGGCAAAATAATAGAGGAAAAATATAAGAATCGACATAGGAATCCACCATGGAATCGTTGAGTAATAGGGTTTTATTCCTGCCAGAATTCCGTAATTAAATGTCCGTGGGATACCAGATGCTTTAGGATTTAGCCGCAAAGGATTATGCCCAATCATATGCATAAACGTTGGCTTCGTCTGTCTTCTTTTTAGCCGCTGTGTCTTTCTATTCTGCTTCATTTGATCATATGGATCATCTGTGAAGTGGTTCATCACCCTCAGGGTATGGTAAAAAGACAGTGGGTCCTTCCACTCAATATTATCCCCTTCATAATAAAGGTTGCAGATTGGCGATATAAGTGTAATGGTCATCATATTATTGAAACTAACGACCAAAGCGATTACGATGGGCAAGAGTCCGTGTTGAGAAAATTTTCTAAAAATCTTCAGGTGATAGATGATACTCAACAAAATGATAAAGAAGTGCAGAGCAGGAATCATATAACGTGGGCCTGTGCTGGCACCCCCATGCCAGCCATTGAAAGTAATATTCATAATAAAAAATAAACAGACATTTATAAAACTAAGTAGATAGAGCAATTTGTGCGGAACATTTTTTATAAATCCCCCTGCTGCAGCAAGTATAGAAAGAAGCAAAATTGGCATAAAGTAAAATAGCCCTCTCATTGTGCCAAAGCTTAAATGCCAGGATGCTATACCTGCTGTCTTCATGAAAAAGATTCCAAATAGTGCCCCATCTGCATGAAAACCCGGGTTGTTATAAAAATTGGCAATACCAATTGGGTTCCCGAAACACTGCCAATGATAAAAACAAAATAGAATAAATGGAAAAAGTCCGCCAATACAGAGCAGCAGAGTGAATCGAAATTCTTTTTTGAGAATAAAATAAAGCAAAATTGTAACGAGTGAAATTGCCACGGAGTATTCACTTAGAACGCCCCAGCCAAAAAAGAACCCGGACAAATAAGCCGCGTGCTTTTTACCTGGGTACAAAGCGTAGTATAAACCTATGATACTAAATGCCGCAGCCGTTGTGTGTCCCCAATACTGAGTGCTAAATGGAAAGAGCAGAGTGCCAAAAATTAAACTTAAGGTTAAGGTGACCGACCATATTTTATTATTTTCACAGAGCTTCATGCAAATCCAATAAAAGCAAATGGCGGCAAAAGCTAAGGGTAGTATGGATGTGAATAAGTTTATGAGATAACAATTTATTATTGTTAGTTTGGATGTTTCCGGTATCCCACCGAGTGCAGTTTCGAGATTATAAAGTACCGCATAGACTGGTATCCCCAGCAACATTGGCCCCGGGGCCTTATTCGAATAAAAGTTGCGATCAAATTTTGGGTTGTTGGCCCAATCCCCAGTATTGGTATTTAGGATCTCCTTATCAACAATAAATTTGTTTATTCTGAAGCTTAGCTGATCCTGCCCCGGTTCAACAAATGCAAATATAGTATTATATCGCGAAATCTGATTCCAGTGCATGCCATTATAAAAATAGCCAATACCAAAAAATACTGCGAAAAACAGCATCAACTCTATGCGGTATTTTTTAATCAAGCTCTGTAGGTCCTTTATGCAAATAGTTCATAAACCATCATGCAAAGCCCCCATTGGGATTTAAATGCGCTGAATAGTTGTGGTATACAATGTGTGATCTCTCCAAGGAAAAGGGCCATGCAAAAGTAAATTGTTAGTAAATTTGCGGCTAAAATCATTAATATAGAAAATACCCGTCCGTCAAAGTCAAAATCAGGTTGAGCTTCACATATTTTATCTGCCGTAAATATCATATGAAATGCGTATGTTCCACCGATTCCAAGTAGAAACATTTCAGAAAATGACTCATTTTGGACAACTAGATTTACCAAAGGGCTGATAATGATCCAAACGAGTGTGTAAAATGGCACAAGATATGGGCCAAGGACAATTAATAAATTGGCATCTTTCACCTCAACATAGCCTGATTTCAGGCCAATCATCAGTTCACCGGTTTCTTTTTTGAACATTTTTGCAATGATTAGATGTGTGAGTTCATGGCAGATAACATAGAGGGGCAAAACTAAGTCCAATATCTTAAATATCCGCATGCCCAAAAGACTTATAGCGACAAAGCCAAAAGCAGTAATAAAAAAACCGAAACTTTGACTGTCCTTGGTGAATGGCAAAGATACCATTGCTTGTACACAGGCAATGGCAATGCTCAAAAAAGCAATTCTCAACGGAATTTTGACTATTTTCCAAACAAATCTTTTCATATTACAATCATTTAATATCGGCTATTATGACTTATAGTACAGAGTCCAACATATTATTATAAGACTATACCCTTAGAACTATGACACTAAAACAAAATAATGAATTTTTATGGAACAGCAGAATTGCGGGCGATACACATGTGGGCTTGTCGCGCAGCTCAAATGAAGATAGCTTCATCCAGATAAAACAAGACTGGAAAGACGTCATTATTGCAGGCGTAGCGGATGGCATGGGTGGACATGAATTTGGTGAAGTCGCAAGTTTTCTAGTTATGAAGTATTTCATCTCAACCTGGAATGAAAATAAAGAGGCTCTTGCATCAGAAGATGCCGCTGTTCATTTCATGGATGAAGCGCTTCAAACAGCGAATAAACATATCTATCATGTAAATAAAGAACTAAATATTCGCTGGTGTATGGGAACTACTGCCACAATCGGTGTCTTTTATAATAAGACACTTTTAATAGCACATATTGGAGACAGCCGCTGTTATGCCTTTCGTAAAGGGAAATTACAGCTTTTAACAACAGATCAAAATTGGTGTGAAGAAATGGTGAGTAGTGGAAAATTAACAGAGGAAGAAGCAAATGAGCACCCTTTGTCAAACATGTTAACAAATTGTGTGGGTGCTTTGCCAACTTTGTCGATTGAATATTCATCTCATCCAGTTCATCCTGGAGATCGAATCATATTTTGCTCAGATGGTTTAAGCTCGATGATTCCTGACAGCTTAATTGAAGAACAGGTCAGTGAATCAAAGCATCCTGCAGATGCTGTAGATAATTTAATAAAACATGCTTTAATTGGTGGTGGCTCAGACAATGTGACTGTGGTCGCTGCATATTTTTAGATTGGTGGAAGGTTTATGAAATTTTTATGTACATTTTGTTCGACAATTATCAATTACCAGGGTAATGAAGTAAATGTCGTCTGTAATAACTGCAAAAAGCATGTTGCCGTGCCCAAGACTAAGTTTGATATGGGCTGTATTATTGATGACTTTATATTAAATGGCGTTATTGGAACTGGTGGTATGGCGACGGTTTACCTGGCCAAACAAATGTCCATGGACCGCAATGTTGCTCTCAAAGTACTGGCACCTAAATATGCCAAGCAAAAAGAATTTGTACAATCCTTTCTAAAAGAAGCCCGATCCGCTGCACGGATTAATCACCCAAATCTCGTACAAGCTGTGAATGTGGGAAAAGATGGTGATATCCTATATTATGCGATGGAATATGTCAATGGCGTCACCCTTGCTGAACGATTGAGGAAAGAACAAACACTCGACTACGACTTATGTCTTAATATAATTCAACAATCTGCAGAAGCACTGCACGAAGCATGGACTCAGGAAAATATCATCCATCGAGACATTAAGCCGGACAATATTATGCTGGCTGAAGATGGCTACGCAAAAATAATGGATCTGGGTATAGCAATCAAACAAGAAGAAGCTGAAACTGCAGAAATATCTGGAACCCCAGCCTACATGGCACCTGAACAATTCAGACAAGAAGCACTGGATTGCCGCACAGATATCTATGCCTTGGGAGTTACATTATACCAATCCCTTGCAGGGTTCCCGCCATTTGAAGGTGATAACGTTGAAGACCTGGCACAGAAACATGTTTTTAGCGAAGTCCACTTTCCTGATAAAAGCTTGATTCATATACCCCAGCGAATCAAACATCTCATCGAAAAAATGATGGCTAAAAAACCTGAAGAACGTTACCAGGACTACGATGAGCTCCTAAATGAAATTGTCATAATACGCCGGCGCTTGACGCCCAATGAAGACCAAATTCCAAGTGTGCACACCATTTCTTTTAGTAAATACAGACTGTTTGATAAAATGACTGAATCCCCTTCTGAGGTTTATCGCAAACGCAGCAGCAAACGAAATAAAGTTGCCATTGCAAAAGAGCAGACTGCGACAATGGAAGATGATGAGCGACGAAAAAAGAATTGGGTCTACATCTCTTCACTTACCGGGATCATTCTTGTATTGGCCATTATCTTAATTATTATCGTTCGCTCAAACAGAGATACAGCATTTATAAAAGAAGCCCATGCCTATATTCAAAGTGAATCATATAAGAAACTATTATACCCCGATCTAACTGACCCTGACAAAATTGTTGAAGAAGTGAAAGCACTAAATACACTCATTGCAGCACACCAGATAAAAACACATAGGGAACAGGCATATCAGATAGAACTTCAGAAGATAAAAATCGAACTCGAAAATACCCGAATAGAAATTCTCCATAAACGAATTATCAGACAAAACAATGATTTTAGAAAACGGTTTCAAAAATATATCGATGAAAAAGACGGCATGGAGACACAAAACCGAAGGCTCAAACATCAATTGGAAAGAATAGATGATCTCAAATCCAAACTGGAGAAGAAGGATACTGAGCTCAAGGATAAGGAAGATAAACTTGAGGAGCAGGAAGCTAAGAATTCCAAAGACAAGGCTGCGCTTTCAAGCCTGAGTAAACTAATTAATGATGAACAGATAAGCAATTTAAAATGGTCACTGAATTGGAAAATACTAACACTTTGTAGAATGAACAGGTACAAGGAAGCTGTAAACATCACCCGAAATCCTCTGATTAGCGATAATAGTAAAATGAAAACCTGGGCAGAAAATAAATTAATTGAAATACGTTCTGCTGCCAGGTTCTATCAATCTGTTTATGACAGTGGTCTGCGTCTTAAGGGTACACGTTTAAAAGATGGTCGTGTCCTGTCGATTGACGGGTCGGTACTACGACTGTCTGTTGCGGCCGAGGAGGGTGGCCTTACAACAAAAAAAATGAGTCTTTCAAAGCTTGGTTTATTTGAGTTCTTACAACTCGCAGAAAAGTCCATAGATGATAAGGGCAAATTTAATAAACAAAAGTATTATTTTTGTAAATCAGGGGGACATTTTATTCAGCTTGTAAAAGTTGCCTTAAAATTAAATAAGAAAAAGGATGCGGACGATTTTATCTCTGGCATATTTAATCATCAGGTAAATGATATGCGTATGTTTATCGAAGCAAATAATAAGAAATACGTCACTAACCGGGCTAAATTTTTAAGATCAAACTATTCCAGGCTATCGTCTCATTACCCTATATTGGAAACAATCATTGCTGAAATTATCCCGCAGAAAAAAGAATTTAGCCCAAGCCCGGAAAAGTAGAGCGAACGAGCCTATATAGCACGTTTTACTGCACGATCACTCTCTACCTGCAAGCTGCTTTATGTCCCATTTCAGATAAACGAAGTCTCATTTGATACGCTAACTATAAATGGACTATTACTTGAAATTGGGCGAATCTTCACTAGGTTAAATAACAGAAATTGGTGGCAATTTATATGGCAAGAGAATATTTAAAAACTGATACAATGCGGATTAAAATATCCGGACAAGACCTTCGTACTCCCAAATCAGAAGAAGTAGAACTTAGCGGACTCGACTTAATCAATAATGACAGCGTGATAGTTGAGCCAAACAGACCTGCGGCAAATTATGAACGTGATTTCAATGAACTACTGGAAAGTGCCTACGACGCAGTAATTGTTACAGATACAGAAGGTAAATTTATAAAGTTCAACAACCGTGCGGAAGAGTACTTGCTCTATGATAAGTTACGCATGTTTCAATTAAATATTGTCGATATCATATCGGGTTCAGATAAAAAGACATTAAAGACAATTTTTGAAACCCTTAAAAATGAACAACGTATTTTTATTGAGGCCTTTTGTAAACGCAAAGATGGTACAACTTTCCCGGCCGAAGTGACCGCCAGTATTATGCATCTATTCGATAACGAGCAGATTTGTTTCTTTATTCGAAATGTTACAGTGCGGGTTGAAACAGAAAAAGCGCTGCAAAATGCACAATCAGAATTATTAAAATCTGCCCATCTTGCCGGCATGGCTGAAATTGCCACAGGCGTACTGCATGATGTTGGAAACATCCTGAACAGCATAAATGTTTCGTGTGAGCTCATTCATGAAAATCTTGATAAATCCAGTATTACCATACTTCTCAAAGCCAATAAATTAATGGAAGAGCAGGAGGATATTTCCGAGTTTATAAAAAATAATCCTCGCGGTCAAAAATTGCCAAACCTGATTTCTCATATTTCAAAATCGCTCTACAAGGAGCGCAAGTCCATTATCCAGGAAGCGGAAAATTTAGCGAATAAAATACAAATGATTAAAGATGTCATCAGCACTCAGCAAACGTATGCGAAAACCGGTCTTTATGAAGAAGAAGCGAATATTGAAGACCTTGTTGAAGATGCCTTGGCTATATTACGCAGCCAGGTAGATAAGGAAGATCTAACATTAACAAAAGACTTTAAGCAAATTCCACCAGTTATGCTGCAAAAGTCTAAGTTTGTTCATATCACCCTCAATATTATAAAGAACGCGATTGAAGCTCTGGGCTCAATGAGTAATCCAAAAATAGAATTAAGCATAAGCGCCGATGCAGAGAATGCCAAATTGATAATTAAAGATAACGGCCAGGGAATTTCTGCGGCAAATTTGAAAAAAGTATTTACCCATGGATTCACCACAAAGAAAACCGGCCATGGATTCGGTCTGCATGCCTGTTCCAACTTAATGACAGAAATGGGTGGCAGCCTGACTGTCACCAGTAAAGGCGAAGGTGAAGGAGCGACATTTGTCCTTTCACTTCCACTACATAGGTAATTATGGCAGAAGAAAAATATAATAATAGAGTACTTATCGTTGATGATAACCCATCCATACATGATGATTTCAGAAAGATTCTGGAACATGATGATGAGCACGATACAAATCTCGATGACCTTCTAGCAGAGGTTTTGGGTGAAGACCCTGCTCCAGCTGATAAAGAACGGAAAATTCGTTATAAACTTGACCACGCCTATCAGGGTGAAGAAGCCTATGAAAAAGTATTGTTAGCTGAAGAAGAGAAAGATCCGTATGCATTGCTATTCATGGATGTACGCATGCCACCTGGTTGGGACGGTGTTCGCACAATAAAAGAAATTTGGCAAAAACACCCCTACAATGAGATCGTCATTTGCACAGCATACTCCGATTATAGCTGGGAAGAAATACTTGCCGAATTAGGAACAAGTGACCAACTGCAATTTTTAAGAAAACCATTCGATGTTGTTTCGATTAAACAAATGGCCTTGGCTATTTGCAAAAAATGGAATTTGGCCAGACGTGCACGAAATTATGTACAAGATCTGGAGAACGATGTAGAGATTCGCACCAAAGAATTAAATGATAAAATTGCTGAACTTGAAAAAGCCTTTCAGGAAATTAATGAACTGCAGGGTATCCTGCCAATTTGTGCCTGGTGTATGAAAGTACGCAGCGATGATAATTTCTGGGTAAAGGTAGACGAATATATAAGCAATCATACAAAAGCAGAGATCAGTCATGGTATTTGCCCCGATTGCTATGACAAAATGCTACTCGAGCTCGAAGAAAGTAAAGACGGCTGAATCTGCAGCCATTTATTTCTTATTTCCCAATGAAACTATTGCTTGATTTTGCCTAATCTGTACGCATCTTACTAGACCCATTATAATTATAATTAATCAGTAGGTTTAAAATGGCTGGAGTTACACTAAAAAAAGTAAAAAAAGTCTATGACGGCAATATTGTTGCCGTGCATGAATCTGACTTGGATATTCAAGATAAAGAATTTATGGTGCTTGTTGGTCCTTCAGGCTGTGGAAAATCAACAACCCTGCGCATGATCGCCGGACTTGAAGAAATCTCCAGCGGAACGATTTCCATCGGCGACCGTGTGGTAAATGATGTGCCGCCAAAAGATCGCGATATTGCCATGGTATTTCAAAATTATGCTTTGTATCCACACATGACTGTCTATGATAATATGGCATTTGGCTTGAAGCTGCGTAAATACAAAAAAGAAGAGATCAAAAAACGAGTTGAAGAAACTGCCGAAAGCCTGGGTTTAACTGACTATTTGCAGCGTAAACCTAAAGCACTGTCCGGTGGGCAGCGTCAGCGAGTCGCACTTGGGCGCGCTATCGTTCGTAATCCTCAGGTATTTTTACTTGATGAACCATTGAGTAACCTCGATGCTAAAATGCGTATCACCATGCGTAAAGAGCTAAATCAATTACACCAGCGTCTACAGGCAACCATGGTTTATGTCACTCATGACCAAATAGAAGCAATGACTCTAGGCCAGCGCATTTGTGTAATGAGTGATGGATTGATTCAACAAGTAGGCAAACCGCTGGATGTTTATGACAATCCAAAAAACCGCTTCGTTGCAGAATTCATCGGCAATCCAGCAATGAACATATTGGATTTAACCTTTGAAGCTGATTCCCTCACGGGGAATGGCATCAACTTAAAACTCGATGACCGATTAGCAAAAATTGCTCAGGACAATGGGGCAAAAAAACTTGCATTTGGAGTTCGCCCTGAGAGCTTCAAAATTGAAAAAGGCGAAATTGACGGCGCTCTACAAGGTGTCGTAGAAATCATTGAAAAGCTTGGTGACTCACAATTAATTTACATTAAAGTTGGTGACAGTACGATTGTTACAAAAATCGATTCACACATTTCTCTTGAAGATGGTGAAAAGGTTTCTGCAATTCCTCACTTTGACCGATGCCACCTGTTTACAGAAGATGGTAAAAATATTTCGCTGCCTGATTAATGTTCTGGAAAAGCGACTATACCGAAAAACTCATAGAAATCTCAGGTAAGGAATCTGTTCTTACAGAAAAGAGCTCATTAATCAGTTACGAAAATGATGGCCTGGGTTTTCACAGATACACCCCCGATTGTGTTGTCATAATTT
>JABSQK010000831.1 GCA_013215875.1 Lentisphaeria bacterium | reverse complement strand
GTTTGAGTTTGTTTCCTATCGATACTGAATTTGGCCGCAAAACACAGGTGCATCAATATACCTGCAACAAGGATTATACCTGCCTGGAGGGTGATTGCCCTTCCTTCCTTCGAATTATTCCAGGTGAAAAAGAACGACCAAAAATTGCTACGGTGAACTGTGATGACCCTGTGAATATTAAAGATGAAAGTTCCATTTACCTTGTAGGAATCGGAGGCACTGGGGTGGTCACAGCGAGCCAGGTACTGGCAACAGCCGCACATCTGGAAAATAAAAAAGTTGTCAGTTTGGATCAAACCGGGATGAGCCAGAAGGGTGGGTCGGTTGTTTCACATGTGAAAATTGTTAATGATTCGAATTGCGCTGTATCGATTAAATCCACTAGTGCAGATCTGTATATTGCCTTTGATGCAATCACAGCAAGCGAAGCGAAGCATCTGCAAAAACTCTCAAAAGACTCAATTGCAATAGTTTCAAGCAGCCATATACCAACAGGATACAGTATTCGCAAACCAGGTGATTTACCTGACCTGGATAATTGTTATGAGCTAATTAAATCCTATGCGAATGAATCGACAATATGCCGCTTTGATTTGTGGAAAATTTCGGAATACGTCTTTGATACAAACATGATGGGTAATATGATTGGCCTGGGAATTGGTTACCAGAAAGGCGGAATTTCAGTACACTCAAATTCCATTATGAGAGCCATTGAATTAAACGGTGTAAAAATTGAAGATAATCTACTGGCATTTCAAATCGGTCGTCAGTTAGCCAGCGATCCATCCTTTATTGATACTTTAGACATTAGCTCAAACGCCATGAATTTAGATCCAGTAGAAAAAACAGCTCTGCAGATTCGCTTTGAGATTCCCGATGAAATTGCCGATTCCTTGAAGCTGCGCGTAGCGGAATTGTGTGATTATCAAAATGAAGCTTATGCTGAAGAATTTCTAAAAACAGTGGAATCTGTACTCGAGAAAGATGCAAAACCTTATTTGCTGACAAAGGCTGTAATCCAGTATCATTTCAAATTGATGGCGTATAAAGATGAGTTCGAGGTTGCGCGTTTGCATTTAAAACAAGAAATGGATACGGAAATAATAAAGCGTTACGGGAAAGGGGCCAAAATAAAATTTGTCTTGCATCCACCCATTTTAAAAGCAATTGGCCTGAAAAATAAAATTAACTTTGGTTCCTGGTTCAGACCTTTCATGGGTTTATTAGCAAATCTTAAGTCGATACGGAATAGTCCATTGAATATTTTTGCTTATGCAGAAGTAAGGAAAGAAGAGCGCAAATTGATTGATGAATATCGCAGCATTATTAAGATTGTACTAGAAAAGTTATCAAAAGAAAATTATGATACAGCCCTGGAGCTACTTTCATTACCAGATTTGGTGCGTGGATACGAAGACATTAAACTGAAAAATATTAAAAAATATCGTCTCGAAACAGAGAAACTTCTTGCCAAAATAAATTAACAGGGCCTGATCTTGGGTTGACAGTAAATGGAAATACTTTAAAAACATGTACTACTCAAGAAACAGTTATAATTGAAGCAAAACATGTAGAGTGTGGAGCGACAATATCTAAACAAATTGACATAGTTGCACCCTAAGTGAATTAATTGGAGTTAGAATATGAAAAAACTGTTTGTGATGCTATCAATACTCGTAGTCGTGAAAACCTTTGCTATTCATAAAGAGGCAGAGGCCATTATAAAGAAAAAATGCAAGGACGTTATTAAAATTGATGAGATAAAAGACATAAAAACGGGGTTTCTAAAATCATATAAACTCTTTCGTGTTCTTTATAAAAATCCTTTTAAGAATATCGGCCCAAAACAGGGAGTAAACGTATTTGCTGTAAATAAAAATAATAATGAATGTCTTAAATTATCCACAGAACAAAATAGATTAAAATTACTGAATAGATTTAAAGACAAAATTATCACTTTGGAAGATTTTCAATACGCTGTTCAATTATATCTTTTATTCAGTAAACAGACTGTTGTATTGAAATTAGAGCCTAGATATATGGAAAAATTTAAAAGAAAGCATAAAAAGGATCCTGAATTGAGATACATATTAACTAGTGAAGGTGAAAAGCATTGGAAATTGGAATACAGTGCAGGCATGGGCGCTACTATCCGTCGATATCGATTAAAATATACTGGAATATTTGAAGTGGAAACAATTTTAGATATCTATCATCGTGGATATGGATATCGTTAAATATATGTGACTTTTTCAGCAAGACCAAAGCACACCGAATTTTGGATTAAAACATTTATTTTTCGGCAGCTACTCTTAATGCTTTAATTGAAGCATTTGTACCCATTGGATTCTTAAAAATGCTGGATGCAGCGACACAGATATTTGCACCGTGCTGTGTACAGGCTCTAACTGTATCAACGCTGATACCGCCATCTACCTGGATATGTATATTACGCGATCCAATCATTTCTTTAATCGTAGAGATTTTGGTAGCAGCATCAGGAAGAAAAGATTGTCCACTGAATCCTGGTTCAACTGTCATGACTAAAATGACGTCAATTTCATCCAGATAGGGATTTAATACTTTTGGGTTTGTATCGGGCTTGATGCATAATCCAGCACTGGCACCCAGCTCATGTATCTGTGCCAGACAATTATGGATGTCAATATCAAGTTCCATGTGGATTGTAATATGGTCTGCTCCAGCACTTATAAATGACTCTGCATAGCGGTCTGGCT
>JABSQK010000830.1 GCA_013215875.1 Lentisphaeria bacterium | reverse complement strand
TCGGCCGCCTTCTGCAAATGCACGCAAACAGCCGCGAAGATAAAGAACAGGCATTTGCTGGCGAAATTATCGCAACAGTGGCATTGAAAAATATCGTCACCGGCGATACGATATGCAACAAGCATAAAGCCATCGTGCTTGAATCTATGGAATTCCCTGAACCCGTCATATCCATGGCAATCGAACCAAAAACCACTGCAGACAAAGAAAAACTTTTTGAATCCCTCAACCTACTCTCCGAAGAAGACCCCACCTTTCAAATTCGCAGCGATGCAGATACCGGACAAACTATTATTTCTGGCATGGGCGAATTACACCTCGAAATCATTCGAGATCGTTTATTAAGAGAATTTCAAGTTGGTGCCAACTGTGGAAATCCACAAGTGGCCTATCGTGAATCAATAACAATAGCAGCCAAGGCGGACATGAAGTTTGAACGCCAGCAAGGCGGTCGTGGACAATATGGCCATGTTATTATTAAAATGGAACCGAAAGAAGAAGGCCATGGTATCACTATCGAGAACAAAGTTCGCGGTGGTAACATACCTGCTGAATACATCCCCCATATTGAAAAGGGATTACGTGAAGCTGCCATGACAGGTGTCCTTGGAGGATATCCGGTTGTGGATTTACATATAGATATACTAGACGGATCACACCACCCCGTCGACTCAAGCGACGTCGCTTTTGTGATTGCAGCATCTATGGCTTTTAAGGAAGCTGCGCATAAAGCTGAAGTTTGTTTACTTGAACCTGTTATGTCTGTGGAAATTAGTACTCCAGAGGAAAACAGAGGTAGCATCATAGGCGATCTTACCAGTCGACGCGGAAATGTGGTAGAAATTAAACAAGATGGCGCCATCGCTAAAATCCTTGCAACTGTACCGTTAGCAACAATGTTCGGTTACACCACAACATTGCGATCGATCAGTAGCGGACGGGCAAGTCAGACAATGGAACCATCTCATTTTCACCCTATACCGAAGGCCCTGCAGGCTGAGGTATTGGGCAATTATTAACCCAAGGCAGAAATAAATATGCAAAACCAAAAAATAAGAATCAAATTGCAGGCATATGATCATAAGCAACTGGATAAGTCAGTATCAGACATCGTCAATACTGCAAAAAATACAGGTGCACGTGTCGCAGGACCGATTCCGTTGCCAACAAAAATTGAACGTTACACAGTGAATCGTTCACCACATGTTAACAAAAAAGCAATGGACCAGTTTGAAATTAGAACCCATAAACGTTTGCTGGATATTATCAATCCTACACCAAGCACAGTCGATGATTTGAAAAAATTGAATCTGCCTGCCGGTGTTGATATCAGCATCAAGATCTAAGCTGGGAGACAGAAGATATGAAAGGTATATTAGGAAAAAAAGTGGGTATGACCCGCATCTTTGATGAAACCGGAACAAGTGTTCCCGTTACAGTTGTAGAAGCTGGTCCATGTACCATTCTTGCTACACGTACAAACGATGCTGATGGATATTCCGCTGTACAGCTTGGTTTTGGCGAGCGTAAAGCAAAGAATGTTTCCAAAGCATTAAAGGGCCACTTAAAGGCAGCAGGACGTGATGAAAATCCACCTGCATACATTCGTGAAATTCGTTTAGCTGCAGATACAGAAAATGCAGTCGGTGATGAATTGAAAGCTGATCTTTTTGAAAAAGATGAGTACGTCGATGTTACAGGAACTACCAAAGGCCGTGGATTTCAAGGTGTTGTTAGACGCTATAAATTCGGCGGTGGTCGTAAAAGTCACGGTGGTGACTGGACACGTAAGCCGGGTTCTATCGGTATGTGCGAATTCCCTGGTAAAGTCTATAAGGGTCGTAAGATGCCCGGACACATGGGCAACGTACGTCGGACTGTACAAAGCTTGAAAGTAGTTGAAGTTGATGCTGAGAAGAACCTCATCCTTATTAAGGGTGCTATTCCGGGTCCTATCGGTCGTCATGTAATCGTTAAAAAAGCACTTAAAAAATAGAGGCAGCTATGAGTACTATAGAATTAAAAAATACATCCGGTGCTGCAGCTGGTGAATATAAAATAAATGACGCCTGGCTTGAACGCGAAAAAGGCGAACAGGCATTGCATGAAGCAGTTGTTGCTTACCTGGCCAATCAACGTCAGGGAAATGCCTCCACAAAGACCCGAGCTGCAGTTCGCGGTGGTGGAACAAAGCCATGGAATCAGAAAGGTTACGGGCGTGCCCGTGCCGGCAGTATCCGCAGTCCTATCTGGGTTGGTGGTGGTGTCGCATTTGGACCGCATCCACGCAGCTATGCTAAAAAAGTAAATAAGAAGATCAAGCAGTTGGCATTCCGCCATGCACTTGCGCAGCGTGTAGATGCTGGTGAGATTATTGTTCTCGACGATTTACAACTTGCACAAGCAAAGACAAAAGAACTACGCAACATTCTAGATACGATTGGTGCAGGTGACAATGTCTTAATCATTGCAGATGATGTTTCGGCTGAACTTGCTTTGAGTATTCGCAATATTCCGAAATCAGAAATTGAGAATTCAGAAAACGTAAACATTTACCAGTTTATAGTGCATCGTAAAGTTGTCATTACTAAATCTGGTTTTGATAAACTTGGTGAACGCCTCGTATAAGGAGAGACTTATGAATGCATATCAAATTATAAAAAATGTTCACCTTACAGAAGATAGTACTGAGCAGACTGTCGAAGGAAAATATACCTTTGTTGTTCATCCTAACGCGAAGAAAAACGAAATAAAGGATGCCATCAAAGAAATCTTCGAACGCGAAGTAAAATCTGTAAATGTGATGAATTACCGCGGTAAGACTAAACGCACTCGTACGGGTGTGGGCAAGAAAGCCGACTGGAAAAAAGCAATTATAACTTTGAAAGAGGGCCAGGAACCACTGGATCTCTTCTAATTATTGAGGATTGACGAATGCCAAAAACATATAAACCTACGTCGCCTGCTGTTCGCCAGATGACGACTTCGGATTTTAAGGAAATCACTCGTAGATCTCCTGAAAAATCGTTGACGTCTGGTATGAAGAGTACAGGTGGCCGAAATAGCTCCGGTCGGATAACTACACGTTTCCGTGGCGGGGGTCACAAGCGTCGCTATCGCGAAGTTGATTTCAAGCGCACTAAACATGGTATCCCTGCAAAGGTTGCAGAGATTGAGTATGACCCAAATCGTACTGCACGCATTGCCTTGTTAAATTACGCCGATGGTGAAAAGCGTTACATACTTTGCCCGGCGGGATTAAACGTTGGCGATACAATTTCAAGCGGACCTAAGGCTGAATTCAAGCCGGGTAATGCGCTTGCATTGTCTGATATTCCAGATGGTATGACCATTCATGCATTGGAACTGATTCCTGGCCGTGGTGCTAAGATTGCACGTTCTGCTGGACAGTCTGCATTATTACGTGCCAAAGATGGTAACTATGCTCAAGTTAAACTGCCAAGCGGTGAAATCCGTCAGATCCATGTGAAATGCATGGCGACGATTGGTGCTGTTGGTAATGGCGAGCATATGAATCTTACACTGGGTAAAGCGGGTAAAAAGCGCTACCAGGGTAAACGTCCACATGTTCGTGGTGTAGCCATGAACCCTGTCGACCATCCAATGGGTGGTGGTGAAGGACGTACCAGTGGTGGATGTCATCCACAATCACCTTGGGGTCAATTGTCCAAGGGATACAAGACACGTAAGAAAAGTAAACCATCCAATAAGTTTATAATCGACCGGAGGAAGAAATAATGGCCAGATCAATTAAAAAAGGCCCATTTGTTGATGAACATTTGATGAAGAAAGTGATGTCAGCTGGAACCGGCGGAAAACCAATTAAGACTTGGTCTCGTCGTTCCATGATACTACCTGAATTCGTTGGTAAAACCTTTGAAGTTCACAATGGCAAATCCTTTATCAAGGTATTTGTTAGTGAAAACATGGTAGGCCATCGCTTGGGTGAATTTTCACCAACACGTCAGTTCAGAACGCATGGTGCTATTTCTGGTAAATAGTCCAGAACATAATTTTAGAAAACCCCTCCTGCACATGCGTGAGGGGTTTTTTATTTTTTAGCAACTATAAACGATAAACGATAAACTAGCTTTGATAAACATTTGCGAAATATTTCAATCCATCCAGGGTGAAGGGAAGTATCTTGGTACGCCAAGTATATTTGTCCGTACATCCGGCTGCAACTTGCGCTGCCAGTGGGGCGATACTAAATGCGATACACCATACAGTTCCTGGGATCCAGAGCAAAACCTCATGCCCATCGCAGATATCATGGCGCGGGTAATGGAACTCGTCGATGAACACTCGCATATACATCATTTTGTTATCACCGGGGGCGAACCACTTTTGCAGCCGAAACTAAATGACTTTCTTAAGACTTTAAAAGAGACTGTAGAAAATGCTCATATTACTATTGAGACGAACGGGACGATTTATGCAGAGCTCACTGCCGACTTTTTATCTATTTCTCCAAAACTCTCGAGCTCAGTACCGCGCAATTCAGAATTCGAAGCCATGCATGAAAAGAGCCGGCTGAACTTCGATGCTTTACAAAGCTGGCTCGATCAATATGACTGCCAATTTAAATTTGTGGTGGACAGAGAAGATGATGGAAAAGAGATACACGATATTTTAAAGGGCCTTAAAAAAGTAAATGACGAACAGATTTATTTAATGCCTCAGGGGATCAATCAGCAACAGCTCGATGAACATACAAAAACATGTATTGAGTTGGCAAATGATTATGGCTGGCGCTATACTCCCAGAAAGCATATCGAACTCTATGGCTTGCAACGGGGCACCTGATGATAAAAAATTATGTAGCAGAATTAACTGAAGACCAGGCGATGAAATTAAAAGAAATTTTAATTGAGGAAAACTGGGAGATCAAAGACTTCCAATATTCCTGGTTTAAGGCGACAAAAGAGAAAACAAACTGCACTGCATATACCAGTGGAAAGTGTGTCATTCAAGGAAAGGGTACGGAAGACCTGGTACAATTTATTCTTGAGCCGCGGGTACTGGAAGAAGTTCGTATGGGTTATGAACTGGATATAGCCAAACAGGAAAATCCAAAACAATTCGAGGCCCATGCAGGAATTGATGAAAGCGGCAAAGGGGATTTCTTCGGCCCCTTATGCGTCGCCTGTTGTTATGTCGATGAACAGACATCGGAACAACTCTTTGAAATCGGTGTGCAGGATTCAAAGAATCTTGGCGATAAAAAAATTGCTGAATTGAGTAAAGAGATAAAGCGCATTTGTAAGGATCAATACTGTGTCTTGCGCATTGGTAATCCAGCCTACAATCGCATGTATAAAACATTTCGAAATCTCAATGAAATGCTCGCCTGGGGCCATGCACGTGCACTCGAAAATGTGCTCGAGAATGTTCCCGATTGCCCGCGCGCATTGGCAGATCAATTCGCCAAAAATAAAGGATTAATCAAAAGTAAGCTCAAGGAAAAGGGCAGGGGACTTCTTCTCGAGCAACGAACCAAGGCTGAAAGCGATATTGCTGTTGCCGCCGCATCCATCCTTGCCAGGAATGAATTTGTTAGTGCAATGGAAAAACTCTCGAAGGAACTGGATCTCACATTACCCAAGGGCGCCAGTCAGCAGGTTCTTGATGCTGGAGTCGAAATCCTCAAAAAGTACGATGAAGAAACGTTACTCAGCGTTTCAAAAGAGCATTTCAAAACACTGCAAAAAGTGAAAAGCCTCGCTAAGTAAATTTAG
>JABSQK010000083.1 GCA_013215875.1 Lentisphaeria bacterium | reverse complement strand
CTGTTTTGCCGGTTAGTACCTCTGTTGAGGTTACATTTATATCTGACAGGATTATAAATCCAGAGCCAGTATCTTCCCCAACTCGTATCGAGTAAGTGCCATCATCATTAAAATCTATCGCCATGATCTTGTAATCCACCTTTGAAACTTCCGCCATCTCCCTTAGAGACTTCCTGGTGTTTCTTCATTGCTTTGGCAAAACCATCTTCATCGACGGAAAATCCCTGTTCAGCAGCCATTTCCACAGTTAATTCCAGGGGATAGCCATAAGTATCATACAATTTGAAGGCATGCTTGCCGCTGATGACTTTCTTCTCAATAAAATCCGGTACATTATCGATGATTTTCATGAGCTGCTTCTCACCATTTACCAGAGTCGCAGAAAATTGATTTTCCTCACGGCTCAATTCATCACTGATCGTTCCAGCATTTTTTGCCAAATCCGGATATATATCATTGAAAGTAGAAATGACGACTTTTGCTAGATCGCTCGTAAATGTTGTTTCGATACCGAGTTTTCGTGCTTCGCGGATGGCCCGTCGAATCAAGCGTCGTAAGACGTATCCCTGGCCTAAATTACCTGGGAAAATTCCATCGGAGATGATGAATACCGCGGAGCGAATATGCTCAACAACAATGCGACCGCTACGAGTCTCGCGAGGATTTTCGTGTGTTGAAAGTTCAGTGAGTTTCTCAAAGAGCGGTTTAAATAGTTCCGTATCATAGCAACTGGACTTGCCCTGAAGCACTGCAGTTACACGCTCTACGCCCATACCTGTATCAACATTTGTCTGTTCGAGCGCTTCAAATTTACCATCAGCATTTTTATTATACTGCATAAAGACATCATTCCAGATTTCCATCCAACGATTATCTTCCGGATCATAGTTTTCTGGTGGAGCTTCATCACTTGTCCAGTAAAACATCTCAGTATCCGGGCCACAGGGTCCTGTTTGTCCGGCGGGTCCCCACCAGTTATCTTTCTTGCCCAATTTTGCAATGCGTGCTGCGGGTATGCCATGGCCGATCCAGAAATTGTAGGATTCTTCATCGAATGGCGCATCATCGTCACCGGCAAATACAGTAATAGAAAGGCGTTCAATAGGCAGGTTTAACCACTTTTCTGAGGTTAAAAACTCAAAACTGTAGGCGATGGCTTCCTCTTTGAAATAATCACCCAAAGACCAGTTACCAAGCATTTCAAAAAATGTTAAGTGCGTATCATCGCCGACTTCTTCTATATCGCCAGTACGTATGCATTTCTGAAAATTTACCAGGCGCGTGCCTTCGGGATGCTTTTGGCCCATGAGGTAGGGCACGAGCGGGTGCATGCCGGCAGTAGTAAACAAGACTGTGGGGTCATTTTCGGGCACTAAAAGTGCGCTGCCAATCACGGAGTGGCCCTTCTCTGTGAAAAAATCTAAATACTTCTGTCGTAGTTCTTTTGCTTTCATTTCTATCCTTAAAATTGTGGGAAGACTATAGTTGTTTTTGATTTTTTGTCCATCGTGCCAGGATAAGACGGAGATGGATTAAACGCGTTTTACTTCGAGCGAAATACGCTCAATTGCCTGGCAGTATTTTCTGAAGTTCATCACGTAGTTTGGCGGCTTCTTCAAAACGCTCTTCATTGATTGCTTGGTCGAGGCGTTTTTGCAGCTTTGTCATTGGGTCGAGCTCATCAGATAAGTCCAGTTCCTCGCAGCAACCTTCCTGCTCGTCAATATCTACCTTGTTGTCATGGTAGATGTCTTCACGTATAAAAATCTCCGCGTTGTAACGAATAGCCAAAGCAATCGCATCGGATGGACGCGCATCCAAATCGTATGAATGGCCGCTTTTATCTATAAGGTGTAGTCGTGCAAAAAAGGTGCCTTCCTTGAGATCAACAATAGTGATACGATCGATCGTGCAATTCAGGGAATCCATTGTTGCTTTCATTAAGTCATGGGTGAGCGGTCGTACCCAGGGTTTATCATTAAATACAGATGCGATGGAATGTGCTTCGGCCATACCAATACAAATAGGCAAACTTAGCTCATCTCGTCCATGTTTTAAAAGAAGAATAAAGTTGTAGTTGAAGATAGAGATACTATCTAGTTTTACCTGTATATAACTCTCTTTCATAAATATCCGTTGTCTTAGTTGATGAGATTATTATATGCAGGAAGCTATTACCTGTCAACAGGCAGGGCAGTTCTGAAGTTTTATTTTTTTAGGACAAGTATTTAATCAGCTTATACTGGTTCGATCACAAATAACAGATCACCCTTGTTTACGGCTTGGCTATTTGCAGGATTTATGCGGACAATTTTGTAATTTCTATCGGGGTAAATATCAGTATCCATTGTGTTGAATACACTGAGACTAATGGGTCTAAAGAGTTTCATTGCTTCTAATAGACAAAGGGTATCGTTTATATTAAGGGTATCGCCAACAGT
>JABSQK010000829.1 GCA_013215875.1 Lentisphaeria bacterium | reverse complement strand
TAATGCAGACACGGTCGCAGATCTGTTCGACTTCAATCAATAAGTGGCTTGATAAGAAGACTGTTATACCCAGCTCACTGGTCAATTTACGAATCAGTTTTCGTACACCAGAAATGCCATGCGGGTCCAGGCCATTGGTCGGTTCATCAAGAATTAAAAATCGAGTGTCGGGTAAAAGCGCTTGAGCAATTCCCAGTCGCTGTTTCATGCCAAAGGAAAATGCCCCGACTTTTTTATTCACTGCAGCACTTAAACCAACCATGTCTAATACATCGAGTATTCGCTCACGGCTAATTTTTTTAGATAAGGCGACGAGGTAACTCAGGTTTTCATAGGCAGTCATGTATTCAAAAAAGATCGGTGCTTCGACCACTGCCCCCACCTGCTGGATGGCTGCTTTGCGATTGCGAAAAATATCCACCCCCATAAGTTCAAGTTCGCCATCATGTGGTGTCGCCAGCCCAAGCATAATCTTTATGAAGGTCGTCTTCCCAGCCCCATTGGGTCCTAAAAATCCAAAGATTTCCCCTTCGTTGATCGTTAAGTCGATGTCCTTCAACGCATATTGTTTTCCATAACGCTTGGTAATATTTCGTGCAGTCAAAATGGCCATGTCTAAATCATCACTCCTCTAACAATCCATCTATTGGCTCATAAACCTCGATGCGACCATCGTTAAACAGCTGATTCTTTTGCTTGCCATGATAATAGTCGCCATCATACATCAACGGTAACTGAAGATCCAATCCCAATATTTGAAAATTCGACCGGTCAATCAACTTACCATTAACAAAGACATTCCATTCATAGCTGGTTCCTTCTGTGGCAAACAAACCATCATCTTCAAGATCGCCCGGACACTGGTAAATCTCGGCACCACTAGTATAAGCCTCCAGGTGATTATGAATTGCCAATCGCTCACTGACAGGCAAACGATCCCGGTAGTCGTTGACATAAAGATGCACTGCAAGACCCAATTGCCGGAGATTCGAACTGCACACTGCTCGCCTGCTTTTTTTTCTGACTAAACCGAATGCACCTAAAATAAGCCCCATCAAGATGAACAGGATTGAAATGACAATCAACAACTCGATCAAGGTAAACCTTGCTCTCGTTGGCTTTTCTATCATGCGCGAGCGCATAATCTGACAGCCTGACGCTCGTAAACGAGCTTCGGATTCTATCAGGGTAAATTTTGAGCGCTTCACTGGGATAAGTTCTCTATTTGATTAAACCACTCTTGCATCAGTGGGTCAAGTTCCGCACGCTCCTTGGCAGTTAATTCATTCTGATAAAAGCCCATAACCTTTTCAATCATGACCCGCGCTTCTCCCGAATTCATCCGCTCCCGTGCTGCCTGCTTTTCTTCATCGCTCAAGTTCTTATAGCGCTCTCGCATTTTTTCAATATCCTCATCAATGCGAGCCTTGCGCTGCTCTGCAGTCAGTCCACTAATTTTCTTGCGCATTTCACCCAGTCGCCCACGCATGACCTGACGAATAATCTTTTCGCGAGTTGGCTTGGTGAGGTTTTCCCAATCTTTACGAAGCGCTTCCCGTTCCTGTTCTGAGGCATTCTTTAGATCATTGCCTAATAGTCGTTGTGAAAAAACAGAGACTGTTTTTTCCTCTTCGGAGGGTCTAAGGATATTCAAGGCAAGCAATGTTCCCAGGATAAGAATCATACCCACCAATATAAAAATTCGCTTTCGCTTTAATGACTGTAAACTGCTCATGCTAGACAGTACCCAACTCTTTATTAATTTCTGCTATTAGACAAACGTATTTTTCCCACGTTTATTGTTTACTTTATCTCCACACAGGAGATAAATACACTAATTCAGAATGAGGTGATTACTTTTTTGCTGTCTTTGCGATGGACAAAGGTAATGCCTTATCGAAAGTAGAGTCAGTTGTCATGACATATGATTTACCGGAGCGTTTGGAAGAGGAAGTGATGCCGACAGGAAAAGTTTATACGATCAAGTGGCGAGGCGATGAAATTATCGGGATCAGTCCCCAGGACGAACCTTTCCCATTTTATCCGGCGATATGAGATACGTTCATTCAATTCGTAGTTACCGGAAGCAACCCGTATGGGACTACTTGAAGCAATCACGATAACACGCATAGTGCTAATTATCCTTACAGAATTAACGATAATCAAACCCTATTTTCACTGGAGACATGATGAGCCGCACGACCAAAAAACCGAACATCCTTTTTATCTTAACAGATATG
>JABSQK010000828.1 GCA_013215875.1 Lentisphaeria bacterium | reverse complement strand
TGAAGGGAATGACTATGTCAACGGCACCTATATCTATGCGTAAATTAAAAGAGATCCTTAGACTTAAATACGGTTGTTCACTGAGCCATCGTCAAGTCGCTAAAAGTTTATCTATCTCCCCCTCAGTGGTATCTCGTTATGCCAATCGAGCAGCCCAAATGGGGATCACCTCATGGCCGTTATCTGAGGAATGGGATGATGTGACTCTTCATAAAAAATTCCTGCACACGACCGTAAAAGTCAATCCCCAAATAACCACCCCTGATTGGTCGGTGATCCATCAAGAACTCAAACCAAAAACAATGACCCTGCAATTGCTATGGGAAGAATACAGAGAACGAAATAACAATAAATTCTACAGCTACAACCACTTCTGCCGGTTATATCGAAAATGGCTTGGCTGTCAAAAACCATCGATGCGGCAGCAACATAAGGCGGGTGAAAAACTATTTATTGATTACTGTGGGCCGACGATGAACATCATTGATCCGGCAACCGGTGAAGTTAAAACGGCACAAATTTTTGTTGCCGTGATGGGAGCCTCTAATTACACCTATGCAGACGCCACGTGGACTCAGGGTCTAGAAAATTGGGTGATGAGCCACGCTCGTTGTTTCACCTTTTTAGGCGGTGTTCCTGAGCTCTTGATCCCAGACAACTTAAAAAGCGGTACAACCAGGGCGTGTCGCTATGATCCCGATATTAACCCGATGTATTCACAGATGGCCGCGCATTATAATACGGTTATCGTGCCAGTTCGCCCTTACAAACCCAAGGATAAAGCCAAAGCTGAAGTGGCTGTACAGATCGTAGAACGTTGGATCATGGCAGCATTGAGACATGACGACTTTTTTTCTTTGCGACAATTAAATATTCGGATCGAAGAATTGCTACTTGAGCTCAATCAACGGGCGATGAAAGTGCATCCTGGTACGCGTCATTCACAATTTATCGCCATTGATAAGCCCGTATTGAAACCCTTACCCATTGAACCTTATATCTATACCCAAGTGAAAACGGTGACCGTGCATATCGACTATCACATTGATATAGAAAAGCATTATTACTCTGTCCCGCATTCACTGATAAAGACAAAACTCGAAGCGCATATCTCCGGTGAGCTCGTCACTGTATACCATCAGGGAATGTGTGTGGCCGTGCATCCACGATCTCACAAACGCGGTGCACACAGCACGCTTGATGCTCATATGCCTGTTGCACATCGAAAACAAGGGGAGTGGTCACCGCAACGATTTGAGAAATGGGCGCAAGATATTGGCCCAAAAACAGAAGAACTCGTCAATCTGTTAATGCAAGAAAGACCACATCCTGAGCAAGCTTATCGCGTTTGCCTGGGGTTGCTCGCGCTGGGCAAACAGTACACCACACCGCGCTTAGAAGCCGCGTGTGAACGCGCTATACATACAGGGATAAGAAGATTAGCGGGTATCAAATCGATTCTTAAAAAGGGTCTAGATAGCCAACCACTACCAGAGCTACAGTTAGATCTATTGGCAGAAATAGAGCACAACAATGTGCGTGGAAATTCGTATTATCATTAAGGGGAATGGAATGAAAATAATTTATAATCAACTGACTACGCTTGGTTTGTCCGGCATCAAAGATGCCCTAACATTACAGACGGAACAGCCGGCGCATTACCGAGAACTCGCGTTCGAAGAAAGGCTAAGCTTACTGCTTGATAATGAGCTTAACGCACGTTCACAACGTAAAATAATGCGCTTAACACGGCAAGCTAAATTCAGAGTCCATGCTGGAATAGAGCAGTTGGATTATCGTGCCAAACGTAACCTGAATAAGTCACAGATCAGAACCTTAGCACAGGGCGAGTGGCTGCGATTGCATCAAAATATATTGATCACAGGGGCAACAGGGTGTGGCAAAACATACCTTGCCTGCGCCTTCGGGCATCAGCATTGCCAACAAGGGCAAAGCGTATTTTATTTTAGGCTGAAAGAACTATTCGAAAAAATGTTTTTTGCACAGGCTGACGGAACCTATCGAAAACTCATAGGAAAATTAACTAATGCAGATTTACTGATCTTGGATGATTGGGGACTGGAACCATTAAATACACAGCAACGAAGTGACTTACTTGAACTGATTGATGCCCGATATGACAGTAAATCGACTTTAATTGCCAGTCAATTACCGCAAGAACACTGGTACAAAATGATCGGTGAATCGACACATGCAG
>JABSQK010000827.1 GCA_013215875.1 Lentisphaeria bacterium | reverse complement strand
GGCAGTAATACACCTGAGCGTCGTGATTATATCATGGCCAACCTATTGCAGGAAGTATGATAAACCTATGTCACGAATTAAAAAGGAAAAGCAAGAAATGATCGACGACGACCAACTGGAACTCGACTTTACTAAAACCCTCGAGATTGAAAAGGCTGCCGCCAGTTCCGATACGACGACAGATACTACGACTGACGATGCGACACTGGATGATGGCGATATAGTACCGGATGATGGTGATAACGGCATTCCGGTTGATGGTGATGGCGGCGATGGTGATGGTGGCGACGGTGATGGCGGTTTTGATGATCAGGAGCCCAGTGCACTGCGCCAGATGATGTCCGGGTACTTTCTCGAATACGCCACATACGTTATCAAAGAACGCGCTATTCCACATATCGATGACGGGCTCAAGCCAGTGCAACGCCGCATCCTCTGGACCATGCATACCATGGATGATGGCAAATTGCACAAGGTGGCAAACGTCGTGGGAAATACCATGTCCTACCATCCACATGGCGATAGCTCTATCTACGAAGCACTGGTAAATGTGGCCAATAAAGAATTTTTCATTGAGAGACAAGGAAATTTTGGTAACCTTTATACGGGTGATCCATCCTCTGCAGCACGTTATATCGAATGCCGGCTCTCGGAACTTGCACGTGAAGTACTGTTCAACCGTGAACTTACGGAATTTGTCGAAACTTATGACAGTCGCAAACAGGAACCAGTTTCACTACCCTGTAAAGTTCCCGTACTCTTGATGCAGGGCACAGAGGGAATTGCCGTTGGTATGTCCACTAAGATCATGCCGCACAACTTTAATGAACTGCTAAATGCACAAATAAATATCTTGCGTAAAGAAACATTCACTGTCTATCCCGACTTTTTTCAAGCCGGCACGATGGATGTCAGCGAGTACGAAGATGGAATGGGTAAGGTTAGATTACGAGCAAAGATTGAAGAGCTCAATGAGAAAACCCTGGTCATCACCGAAATTCCCGCCTCGACAACCACTGAATCATTAATGAAAACTGTCGAAGATGCTGCTGCTAAGGGCAAGATAAAAATTTCATCTATCTCTGATTATACAGCTGAAAAAGTGGAAATAGAAATCAAGCTCCAGCGCGGTGTTTATGCCAAAGAAACGATTAAAGCACTCTATGCCTATACGGATTGTGAAATTAGTATCTCCTGTAATTGCCTGCTCATTAAAGATGGAATGCCCGAGTTGATGACAGTCACCGAGATCTTAAAGCACAATACTTTTAAGCTCAAGGACGATTTAGAAAAAGAGCTTCGTCTCGATCTGGCTAAACAGGAAGATCTCTACCATTTCAAAACCCTGGCACAAATATTCATCGAAAACCGTATCTACAAACGTATCGAAGAATGCAAAAATGCCGATGATATTCGCAGCGAAGTTCGTAAAGGCCTAGAGCCGTTCCTAAAACAGCTCTTATTACCAAAAAAATTACGCGATATAAAGGATGAGAAAACACCAAAACGTGAGATTACCGATGACGATATCGAAAAGCTCTTGCAGATTCCTATCCGTAGAATTTCTCTTTTCGATATTAATAAAAACAAGGAAGAGCTCAAAGAAATTATCGATAAGGCAACTGATGTTCTAAAGGACCTGAAGAGTCTCACGCGTTATACCATTCGCTATATAAAGACATTGTTAAAGACCTACGGCAAAGACCACCCGCGCCGTACGCAGATCAGTAAAATTGAAGAAGTCGATGTACGTAAAATTGCTCAGAAAAACCTGAAAGTTTGTTACGATAAAGCCAGCGGCCATATCGGCTCATCAATCAAGGGTGACGATCCTATGCAATGTACTGAGTTCGACAGACTGGTGATCATTCAACGCAATGGCAATCTAAAAGTCATCCCGGTTACCGAGCGCGAATATATTGGCCCGGTAAAGGGTGTTTATAAAGCGAACAAAGACCACATCTTTTCCATTACCTACAAAGACAAGAAAAGTAAAGCATCCTATGCCAAGCGCTTTCAGGTAAATGCCTATATCATGAACAAGGATTATCCGATCGTGCCGAAAGGTTGCAGAATTGATAAGATTTTCGACCGCTATGGTGTTATCCTGCGCTGCGAATTAAAACCGGCAGCCAAACAACGCATAAAACATGTAGATCTCAAATTCGATGAAATAGAAATACGCAAAGTTACTGCCCGCGGATTCAAAATTCATGCGACTGAAATTGTCAAATACATTCAAATCAAGCGCGGCACTGATCCAAACACAGGTGTAGAATAAGTCCATAAAAAAGAGCCCATAAGATAGTTTTTCATCTTACGGACCCTTACCGAGAGTATCTATTCTTTAACCCAATTAAAGTTTTGATTTACTCTATTCTATTTACAATGTAGCGTTTTTTCCCATGGTCATAAGTGTACGGAAATCTGACTCGGCGTCCTGTGAGCTACTTGAACCGCCTCCTTGAGGCCGTGTAATATTTCCGCCTATAATTCTTGTGATGACTACTGGTTTTTCTGTTCCATTTTGTTTACCGTCAGGCATCTGTAAAAGATCTTGTGTTCCAACTCGTTTAGAACCTGGTCCTAAGCCGGGTAATTCTCCCTTATCAGGCCAGTCTGGAGTGATTTTACTAGGTCCATAACCCCCTATAGGTTTACCAACAACATTGATTACTATTTCCGTAGTTTTCCCAATTCCCGGTCCAGTCTCCGAATTATTATCGCGGGCTGTAAGCATCATCGTAACTTTGTCTCCAGCATTCACGGATACGCCATGAAAAATATTGCTAAATTTATTTTTTACACGGTCGCGTGGAATTTTTAGTGTGCGTTTAGTTTTACCTTTGCGGTCTTTTAGACCCAGCACACCAGAAAACTCATTCTTAATTGTAAAGTTCTGTTCGACGTCCTGAACACCATAATCATCCGTGGCTAAATAGCCAAGCTGAAGGCCCGTAACTTGTGCTGCAGTTAATTCGACACCTTTCCATCGGCTAGTTGTATGTATTGTCGGAGGATTATCCGGTACAAGTTCAGTAATGATTGTCACTGGTTTCTCAATCAGAAAGTCCTTACCATAATGGCCCATCAAATGAATTTTCAGTTTATTATTTTCGTGAATTTGAAATTGAAAGCTTCCAAAGCGACCAGAAATATCAATCTTATTTTTAGTCCCATCGCGCCATTGCACAAAACAATTATCAGGGTCGAGGCGGGTATTTGCCGCAAAGCTCACCAGCACCCCTGTGCCCATCAAGCCTTTTATTTTCTCGACTTTGCCGGTCATCATGCGCATTGGGCGACCCGTATAAGCAGGCGCGGTAATTTCGTAGTTGATCGCTTTGATCACTGGCAAATCATCCACAAGGATCGTATACTCCGGAGAGAATTTACCCGCATATCCAAACTTATAAGTGAAGTCCTGGTCGGCCTCGGTGATAGTATAAGTCGTGCGATCATCCCCATTGAGTTTAACAGGCACTGTTTTCATTTCACCGGTTTTCTTATCGGTCATCACCAGCACTGCTTCCGTACGCCAGGCCCCATCAACAAAGGCATTTAGATGTATAGAACGCCCCCGCACAACAGCCCTATCACCAGGCATGATTTCAAAATCGACCGGTGGCTGAAATACTTTTGCGAATGCATCTTTAACCCTCTTAACGCGCTCAATGACCGCTTGCTGGGCAAAAATACAAATGCCAAGAACACAAATGAGAACAGGAAGTCCTCTAAGTAGTGCTCTCTTCGCGGGGCGTAGATCGATCAAACTTGTGAGTTTCAGATTTTTCAGTTTATGGTGTGTTTCTTCGACTAGCGCCAGGATCAGCTTAAGTGAATAACCAGTGGCTACGTCATTGCCATCCAGTACCTCATGGCCCAATTGCATCGAACCGATTATCAGGTTGTCCATCTCACCGTGTAATTGTTCCGCAACAACTGCTTCGTTGTCAATTGTCACAAAATGCAGTTGTGGTTTGATTAGCCATTTCCAGACAGCTCTTAATGTAAATACAAATACCGATGAAAACAGAATAACAAGTGGCCATGCGGGAAGTTCAAATGCCCAGTCTAATAAGAACCATGTTAATACAGCGCCTAAACCCCAGAAAAAGAATCGACCAAACCCATCGAAAATACGCCAGCGTTTACGAAATCTCCCAAAGCTCGCGAGTGCTCCATCTAATTCCTTCAATTGATTATTGAGTTTATCCATCATTCAGTAGCTCCTAGATAATAGTTATAGTGTGTAATGCACCCCTTTTTCAAGGGGGATGATTACGTAGTCCCTTCAAAACATTCTTTTTGACTTTTTTAGTTAGTTTTCATGCGACATAATACGGATTGAAATTTTTCTCATATTCGTATGGGGTCATATAATTCAATG
>JABSQK010000826.1 GCA_013215875.1 Lentisphaeria bacterium | reverse complement strand
CGCTTTTCAATACCAAGTACTTTTACTGTTGTGCGAATCAACTTGCGATACTGTTGCAAATCGGAATTTAATTTCGGGAGATTTTCTACATGGTAGGGAGATTTAAGTACTATTCTTTTTAACTCATGTATTTTTTGATCACTGGATTTAATCTCTTTCAAAAGTTCAGTTGAGTTTGCTCCCTCCACTTTTAGAAGTGAAGCCCGCTGTTCCATATCTCTTATATGAAAAGGAATTAAATAGAGGCATTTAAGTTTTTTGTCGCCTGATTTTATCAATTGCTCAATGAACTCTTTTTCTGCTTGATGTATCTCTTTTATCTCTCTCGTATGTTTCTTATCCTTAACAGATTCATTGTACGTTTTCTCTTTCTTTGATAATATTTTTTTGAGTTCGGAATTTAAATCGACTACTACTTCAGCTGCCAATGTAATAAATCCTGATAAACAAATAATGCCTGTAAATATATAGCGCATACTATTTCCTTTTTTGATGTTTATATCGGTATAACCCCTACGCAGCTAACCATACTGCAGGCTGCGAAATAAATCCACTTTCATCAAAAATTGTTAAACGACAAAAAGATAACAAGCATCCGTTTTTATTAATTTTCGTTTAATTACATTTTTTTTATAAAAGTCCATGAGAATTTATTTTGATTATCGATTAGCTAGTGGATGATGATTTTTTGGTAGGCCGAAGCGACATGAAGTCGTCTGTACCGCTGCTCAAGTAGCACTACTCTACGTAGTCGTCTTGGGTTAAAGTTTGAAGCTTGAGTAGCGGCACCGGTCTACAAAACATATAGGGGATTTTAATCATGGGTGGTCATAAAATGGGGTTAATGATTTGGGTTGCAGATAAACTGTATACTGCATTTCGATATTGTATGCGCTATAAAATTGTTTGCGCTGTGCTAATGCTAATTGGCTTATGGATATTGGTCGCTTCTCCTCTGGTAAAAATAAACTACACTGAATACCAACATGCAGAACCTCTCAATTCACCAGTAAAAATAATGAAGGTAGTTGGTAATGAACTGCAGCTGGAAGATGGCAGAACGGTCGTATTTCAAAATGATTTTGAACTGTATACTCTGGACCAATTAATGAAGGCAAATAATAATCAATTCGAATTTGTTACGAATCCTGATACTACAGTATCTGTATACGGTATAACGCCCGGAGGAATAATGGCGCGCTGCGGTAGCGCCTGCAAAAGAAAACATAATTCTCAAACCCTACCTGTAATAATTCCCATATTTAAAACAACTGTCTATAGAAAAAAGAGAATGATTATTGGCAGTGCCCGGGAATAATAAAAGTAGAAAGGGATATGCCTCCGGCTTGTCAAGGCCGGAGTCGGCCTTGACAAGCAGCGAGCTTGCGAGTAAAGACGTGTCGATGGCGGCAGCCTCGTGCTCGAGCGCAGCGTTCAATCCCCAATATTAAACTAAGAAGAAAATGTCTAATCGACATTTATCATTGATAAGTATGAGCAGCGGGCGTGGAGAGACTATGCCTCCGGCGGTATAAGATGGGTGTCCATCTTATATATCTCCATTTTTAAAAGATAAATGTCTAAATGACATCTGCTCCGGAAGGTCATATACGGGTGTATTTAGTGAGTATTTATATAGTTAGGACGCAGAACTTATAAAGATTTTAAAGGTTGTTTTAAATAATGAAACAAAGTGAAAAAAATCTCTTAAATGAGGGATCATTTTAAATTAGACAGACTCTAATGAGTCTGTACTTAAATAATAAGTGTAGCATTTAAGACGAATTTTTTCGCATTGCATAAATAAAAAAAAGTTTGAAAGGATTTAGATATGAGATTGGAAAAACAGAATCGTAAACTCGTTAATATCGCATTATCCCTGTCGTTGGCAGCCGTTTGTTTAGTCGCAGTTATAATTTTTAATATGGGAATTTAAGCAGCTACGCTGCAGTGTTTAGTTATGAGTGTTGGGTGTTTAGTGTTTACATGCTTAGTTATTATCTAGCACCAGTGTTCACATCCATGTATAAGGTATGCCAGCTTTCTTGATAGTAGATTCGATTTTCTTTTGGAAAATAATAAATTGAATATTCACAAAGTTTAGACGCTTTTAAATCAATATGATGATATTTATAGGTGATAAGGTCACCGCTTTTATATAGTTTTTTATTTCCCTTAGCAAGATCATCATTCCATTTAACCATCTGCTGATTGTTGAGCCACCAATCGGGGAACCCTTCATTATTATCAGTTATGAGAAACATCAGTTCTTTTTTTAATGATAAATGTTTTTGGGCTTCAAGAACTGCAGTATCATTTTTTAATTTAAACGTTATAAAGTAAGATGTATTTTCCCTTCTTTTTGAACTTTTATATTTAATATCGCTTATAGAATCAAACGATCTTATACCCATGTGCTTCATTACCATCAATTTTCGATATAAGAGGTTATAGCAAAGAAGGCCGATGATTGCGAATAAAGAAAGTATAAGAACTATACATTTCTTTTTAGTTACCTTGCTCGATAAAGTTGTTTTTGGCTTTAAGGTTTTCATTCTATTACCCTATTTGTTGCTTTGACGAACAAATCAAAACTTTATTAGAGATTATTAGATGTAATCATTGATATAAGTGGTGTAATGCACCCCTTTTTCAAGGGGGATGATTACGTAGTCCCTTCAAAACATTCTTTTTGACTTTTTTAGTTAGTTTTCATGCGACATAATACGGATTGAAATTTTTCTCATATTCGTATGGGGTCATATAATTCAATG
>JABSQK010000825.1 GCA_013215875.1 Lentisphaeria bacterium | reverse complement strand
CATTGAATTATATGACCCCATACGAATATGAGAAAAATTTCAATCCGTATTATGTCGCATGAAAACTAACTAAAAAAGTCAAAAAGAATGTTTTGAAGGGACTACGTAATCATCCCCCTTGAAAAAGGGGTGCATTACACTAGTAATGAAAAATTAGATGAAGCATCTAAACGAGTGGATGAGGCCCAATATCATGATGTGTATGAAGATAATCAATATTATCAACCTGTTAAGATATTAACTGAAGTGAATTATGTTGACCAATTAATTGATCAAACCGAAGTTCAAGAAATTCAGACATTAATTACAGAATATCCCAATGATATAGATCAGTTAAATTGTGCACAGTTTATTTTTAATGGCATTGATAAAAAGCGAAATGCTTTTAAATATGAAGATGAAGTTCGATTGATCATACATACAAAAGAAGATCTCAATAGTCATATTTTAAAATGTATATGTGACCCAGTAGAATTAATCGAAGCAATCACTTTTGATCCAAGATGTGAAGATTCCTTTTTCGAACCAATGAAACATATTTTTCATAATTACCGTCGAAATGGTAAATTAAATTCGGATTGTCAAATAAGACGCTCTGACCTTTATGGGAAAACTACAGTTTGATTAATAAGGATAAATACAGACAATACGCGATAGAAACGAATAAAGAGGGAAGCGGGACTGCTTCGTCTTATGTGCGTGCGTTAGAACTCATTTCCGGTGCTTTAATATCTAATGAAACAAGTTTTCAAGATTGTATCCATATTTATACCGTGAGTTCGCCGCAGCGAATATTTGAGCTCTATGAGTTTATTAAAGTTCAGCAGAAATTAGATAACGATGGAATCTTTAAGGATTCCCAAAGCCCAAGTTATCATCGTGAATATTTCTGTTCATCGGCACTTCGTTCCTATGCAGAATTTTTAATTAGTAATGAGGTCGAATTAGAAATTGAAAAGAAACTTAAAAACAAAGATTATTCTTTTGATGACAAGAAGCTTAGTAAAGAATTAAAACGAGTATTGCTGGGTGTAAATGAAAATCGAGATACGGATGTAATCCGACAAGTAAAAGCACGCAAAGGACAAGCTGCATTTCGAAAAAACATTCTCCGTATCTATAATGATTCCTGCTGTATCACTGGTCTGGATATTCCCGAACTGAATCGAGCAAGTCATATAGTTCCTTGGGCCGAAAACAAATCAATCCGTCTCGATCCGTCCAATGGTCTATGCCTTTCTGCTACATACGATCTCGCATTCGATCGACATCTGATAACTCTCGATGAAGACTACCGGCTCGTGGTATCACGATCAGTTACGGAGCATTACACAAAAGATGTAGTCAAAGACTACTTTCATAAACGAGAAGGGGACAAAATCTATCTACCCAAAACTTATAAACCCAAACAAGAATATTTAATGAAACACCGAATGGCTTTCGCGAAAAGCGGATAGAATGCGTTGTCTTCGACTCTGACTTCGTCGGTCGGCGACCAAAGGTGGGAGTCCACCTTTGGATTCCCCAATATTGGAGATATATAAGATAGACTCCTATCTTATACCGCCGGAGGCTTAACTCTAAAAGGAGAATAAAATGAAGAACCAATATTTTGCAGACATAAATGACTATTATAAGTACTCGCTTTTACAGCAGTTAAGCGAGAATTATGAGATCACTGTGGCGTGGTGGTTAACAGATGATGATGGTTCTACCGATGGTCGTAAGACAGATTATGTGAATAAACCAGCGTTGCGGGAATTATCGCCTGAGATCTTTGATTTTATGAAAGCCTGTGTGGAAAATAATATTCGCGAGGTATCGGTAATTGAAAATACGAATCTGATCAATGCTAGGTACTATTCGCCACTGATTACGGATGATATGGATCAGCGTCAAAACTATATGGATGATCTAATGGCTTTTGCAGAAGGTACAAAACTGATCTTTGTGGATCCGGATAATGGCATGGAAATCAAATCGACACGCAAGGGGAATAAAAATTCCGGTAAGTATATCTACCTCGATGAAATTAAACGGATCTACGATGCAGGATATAAATTGCTTATATATCAACATTTTGGACGGGTAAACCACCAAGACTTTATGGATAAAAAATCACAAGAACTCGAAAAACTACTCAAAGCAAAAATCACCCCAACAAAATTTGGAAATGTCGCTTTTTTTCTAATTACATAGACGGGAACTAGAACCATCAGGGTTCATTCTAATTATAGCAATTTATATTATTTTAGCATCAGTAGGGCTCAACCCTGTAGTTTTAAGGTCAAATATGACGTAATCGCAATTTGTTATTTTTAGATTAAGAACAGACATTTATTATCTCCCATGAGCGATACAAAAATATCAGGCAGATTTCATGAGTCAAGAAATTAAAGATGCTTGTTTAAAAGCAAACGTTAAGTGTGGATGGGAGTTTAGAAACTAATTCATAAGTAATAGTTGACCAGTTTTATTAACAATTTTATTGATTTTATATAAAAATATTATGAGAATTACCCCCTCAACCTAGATTAACTGAAATAAGTCCATTAATTTTATAGTGTGATTGATCGATTGGTCCATAGAAATAATTTGGTGACCTATAAAAACACCCTTGAGATTTGCGATTTAGCCTTAACCTCCCTCTATCACTGCAATCAAGGGATATTATATTCAGATCGTAGACTAGGGAAACAATAAAGAATTCTCGAATTGATACTTTGAAACCCCCAAAAGTTTTCTAAACTTTCTCGTTATGTAAATGTGACTTATAGTCCGTGGACTAATAGTTCTCATGTATATATTACTTACATTAGTTTATCATACAGTAAATGAAAAGGACATATGTCTAACTTATTAAACAACAGCGTAGCAAGCACAATATACTGCTCCCATTTAAGACGTTCCTAAAATAATGTAGTATAGTAACTATAAAATCAAAGGAAATGGAACATGAAACGTAGAAAATGGACATCTGAAGAAAAGCTAAAAATCGTCATAGATGGTCTGCAGGGAAACT
>JABSQK010000824.1 GCA_013215875.1 Lentisphaeria bacterium | reverse complement strand
TTTTCTGCAGCCTCCCGTCCTCTCTTGATGGCCTCCTGGTCACCACCTTTGAGAGGCGGGTAATGGATGTGGTAGCCAGGCTGCACTGGATTTCCCTCAGATTCCTGTGTCATAAGAAAGGTCTCGACATCAATCCGAGGGTCCTCTGCGCTAATGACAGCCACTGGACTGCGGCCGGAACTCATCGTTGCCTGTGAAGTAAGAAGCCCTAGTTTGACGTTGTTTACTGTTACGCAGGGATAGCCACATTGCAGATGATCAGTACCTATGAGCACGGTATGCACACCATGTGCCTCAAGAAAAGGGAGGTCTTTCTTTGTCAGGTCCCATGATGATATGATCAGTCCCGAAATGAGCCCTTTTGAAATGTCGCGCTCAAGCGTTGTCCCACTGTCGAGGATGCCATGCGAGCGGAAAAGGTAAACGCTTTCTTCATATCCCAGTAGAGCGGCCTGTTCTGCGATCGTTTGGATGATAGGGCCGTAATAAGGATGGCTGCCTCCAGACAGTTCTTTCGAATGCCCGGATGTCCAAGCCGCAAATGCAATGCGCTTACTTGCCACTTCCTTTTCCGGGCGTGGAGCAACTCGAATTCCCAGGCGCGGCTTCTTGATGATTAATTTTTCGCGTTCGAGCCTATCCAATGCCTTGTCTACTGAATGTTGCGAGGTCTGGAATTTCTGGCGCAGCTCTAAGACGGACGATAAGCGGACGCCCTCCTCTAAGCCGCGGATATGTTCACGAAGCTCTAAATAAATTGTCTCGGCTTTGGCCTTTGTCTTTGTCATCTTTGGTTCAACCCCTTCATTTGCCCTGAAGTCATTGGAAATCTCCTTTTGCTCGGACTTTTAACTAACTATACATATATACGGTATATATCTTCTGTCAAGTCGTTTTATTTGAATAAACGGTATTTTGAAATCTCTTAGTAATTCAAGTACCACTCGGTCTTTTAGACAGTGATCAATAAATACAACATAGTTGATATTTCACGGGGCACAATCACTCTTTATCTGCTGTTGCCAACAGCATGATGCCTTGCAGTTTATGTAAATATACGGCAATATTGAAAAACTGCCCCATGGATGTTTTTGGGAATAATGGGTAGTAGTGGCTGTAGTTATCATCTTTCGCTTGATCCGGCCAGGGCTGATGTACGGGGATAGCGATGCTGCCTGCATCACTTACTCCATAACGGGTTTCTTGATGTGTTTCAATCTCAATCACCAGGTGCTCAAGGTTCCCGGCAGCAGCCTGAAGAAAAAATGGATCAGCCGTCTGCTGCCAGGCATAGCCAATTAGATCAAGCGCACGATAGCGATTTAAATAATCTTTCTGCAGTGGAATAATTCCTGTCTGTGGCAGTTGACTGGCGCGTGCGGACATATCCATGGCCTGAAAGCGGGCAAAGCGTATCATGGCCTCGCGTAAAGGTTTGTGATCGTAGCGTTCAGCCAGTTCGCAGAAGGCCTGGCCGCCACCAAAACAACTGAACATGCAATGTTCAGCAACAGTTTTTTCATCAGGCACTGTGGCGCTTTGCTTCTTCGGGTTAATCTTCAGGAAGGCGGTCATCTGGCCATTTTCATCAATCCCGGATGCAATGGCACTGGCAATATTGCGCAGCCATTGTTCGGCATCTACCTCGCCAATCTCCTCAAGAAACAAGAGGGTGGAAACCAATGCCGGAATGTCGCAGGTCATATCGTGTGGCCCCTTGCGATCTTCTTTGATGAACGATGCTAGGGTCAGGTGGGCTAGGTCGACAATTGAACGGTCGCCGAGGAGATGGTAAGCGAAACGCTTGCCCAAGGGCATACTGATGCGGCGCTCATAGCAGAGACAGCCCCAGTGGTCAACATTGTGCCGAGAGCCGTAGCCGGCACGTTTGCCGAGATGACGACAATCGATATCGGCAGTATGGCGGGTCATGGCACGCGCCATGCCAAGGACATCCTGACGACCGGTTAGAAACCAGGCCTGCCATAGTCCCAGTACGGGCATGGATTCATCATTATTATAACCGAATCCGCCAAAATCATGAAACCAGCGTTGCTCGGCCACATCAAAGCCATGTGGAAGGTCGAAGTAGTTGATATACCCGGTGCCGCCGGACTCCAGCATAGACAGATGAAGAAAGTCGAGATACTGTTCAATCGTTTTGGTCCAGCCTTCATCGGATTTTGCAGCAATTGGCACCAGCACCTTGGTCTTTGCAAATTCGCTCTGGGTACAACTAAGCATTAAAGGTTGCTTAAAGAAAAAGGATCTTGCTGATGGATTTGGCTCGTCAAACATCAACATAATATCATGTGTTTTACGAATGCCCCTGGCCGGGTCAGGAATAGGAAAAGGAAGGGTTTCCTTTTTCCAGGTGCAGGGCGTTTCATACGTGTATGGGTAAATCAATTCACTGTAGCGCCGCAGATCCAGGCGCTCGGCCCTGTTGGGATAAAGGCCTACTCGCAGTTGGCCGGTTTCCGCATCAGCCCACAACGATTTTGGATTGTTCTGCCAACTGTCACGCACTGCGACTGCTAATCCTCCCTTGCTACCGGATAGGGCCATCCAGCCATCCGCACGTGAACCCTCGGCACAGAAAATTTCGGGGCGATCAGGAGCAACACGTCGGCCCAGTTGCCAGTGACGAGCGGAATCCTGATAGAGTTCCGCAATGCGAAAGTCCGGGGCCCAGTGTGCTCGCTGGCGGGCAAATGTCGTTTCAGTACCCTCGTCAGCGCCAAAGGCAAATTGCTCATTTTTACCAACTCGAGAGTTGATAAGTAGTTCTGAAGCGCGGACAAAATCTGTTTCCGGGTTGCCATCAAAAATGAAGCTGTGACAGAGACGAAGTTGGTTGCTGTCAGCGATGATTTCAAAACGTAGTGTATAGGGCCCAAAGGACCCTTTGCCCTTTAGTGCTTTATGTTTACCACGTACAC
>JABSQK010000823.1 GCA_013215875.1 Lentisphaeria bacterium | reverse complement strand
TATGCAATTGATGACACTCAAACTGAATTGGGTGTACCCTGCGACATTGTCGGTGATGCGTTAGATGAAGATTTCAAACTAAGGGCTAGATGGTACAATTTTTATGATAAGGACGATATTATCGCATACCCGTTAAAGGGACTATCGGCTGATTACAATCTTTATGTTGATGGTGACTTTGAAATAAATGTGGGCAGTGCCACTACTTCTTGGAACCCCGCTTGTCATTCTGGTTATTGGGAGGATAAAGATTTTTATCGTCCGGTAGCAACATTTATTGGTGAACTAAAGGCCGATCATGCCATTTGGCAAGACTAGACCTTCTCTTAGAGCTAAAGTTACTGTCTGATTAGACTTATGCTCAGCTTATAACAAATGTTCTAACTTTTAGTGGTTAAAATAAGACCTGCGACGGCAGGTTTTTTTGTGATTAGTGTTTGCATTATCCTGCAACTTAATAAAACGGGACAAATGTATAAGAAAGAATAAAGTAATTAGGTTATTGACAATGAATATTTATGAAGTACCCACTCATTACATTGGTAAACTGATATCTCTCGAACGGAATATTCAGAAACGAAAGCAAAGAAAGCAACCGATAGATGTTTTGGAAAAAAAACTACATCAATTTTTAGCGGAATCAAAAGCTAAGATCGAAAAAGTAAAACAAACGATAGGTGTCGTTTCGCTTGTGGATGATTTACCCATCAGCCAAAAAGAAATAGAAATTGTTGGCTTGCTGCGTGATAATCAGGTGTTGATTATTGCCGGTGAAACCGGTTGTGGAAAAACCACTCAACTACCTAAAATGTGTCTAAAAGCGGGGTTCGGCGCGCGTGGTTTAATTGCTCACACTCAACCTCGACGTCTTGCCGCGACTAGTGTTGCCAAACGAATTGCCGAGGAATTAAATACTGAACTTGGTAATTTAGTCGGTTATTCGATTCGTTTTAACAATAAAGTTTCCTCATCAACTCGCCTTAAACTAATGACGGATGGCGTACTTTTATCTGAGATTGAGAAAGATCCACTGTTGTCACGTTATGATGTGATCATTATTGATGAAGCACATGAACGAAGCTTAAACATTGACTTTCTTTTAGGGTTTTTAACTAAAATTCTAATTAAACGTCGCGATCTTAAACTGATTATTACATCGGCGACTATTGATCCCGAAAGATTCTCAAAGCATTTTAATAACGCACCAATGGTCACGGTAGAAGGGCGTAGTTACCCTGTTGAGGTGAGGTATCGCCCCATTGATGACGATAATGACGGCAACTCGGCTGATATATTGTTGCAGTCAATCGTGAATGCGGTTGATGAATGCATATTAGAATCAACTGGTAATATTTTGATCTTTGCCGATGGCGAAGGTCAAATTAAGTCTATTATTAAAAATTTAAAACAGAGTGAATTAGCTCAAGTTGAAATTTTGCCGCTGTATGCGCGTTTAAGTATTAGTGAACAACAAAAAATATTTTCAGCATCTTCTCGTCGTAAAATAATTGTATCCACTAATGT
>JABSQK010000822.1 GCA_013215875.1 Lentisphaeria bacterium | reverse complement strand
ATTTTATTTTTCACAAAAAAACCTTTTATTAAACCTATTAAAAATTTATATACATACGGTATAGTGATTTAGCACTTTTTCGACTCTTTACATGCTTTAATTGTTGAATTCTGCAAGAGTCTGTTCTACACTAAGAATGTGCTGTATTGATAGATGTCCTATCAACACAGCACGATGTAGATATATGACTATAAATGAGATAGTTCATTAATAAAGCGAATGATAAGCTATGAATAATAATGATATAACGATTAGTGATGCAGCACTCTATTTTATGCCGGTCACAACCCGCATGCCGTATAAGTTTGGTAATACCGTCATGGATAAAGTCACCACATGCAGAGTCGTTGTAAACGTCAGCAGTGAAGACGGTCGATCAGCTAGTGGCTGGGGCGAAACCCCGTTGTCTGCAGGATGGGCCTGGCCGGCTCAGACCGATCTACAGACATGCGAAGCCCGTATGAAAACGTTTTGTATTGTGCTCACAAAAGCATTTCGCCAGCTCAACGATTTGGGCCATCCCCTGGAATTGGGTCAGCAGTTTATTGAAAATGATCTCAAGACATTATTAGATGAGTTCAATGCAAACGCTCAATCCACAATGCCTTATCTCGCTGCTCTGGTCTGTTATTCTGCATTGGATATCGCGATGCATGATGCGTATGGATTGCTCCACCAGATTCCAGTGTATAGAAGTTATACTGCTCAATATATGAATAAGGACTTGTCTGCCTATTTAAGCCCTGAGCCAGGCTTTGAAGGCTGTTTTGATGCTAAATACCCATGTGACTTTTTAGTCGATGAACGTCCGGATGACTTGCCGGTATGGCATGCTATTGGTGGTGCGGATCCGCTTGATGAAGATGATTTAACGGGCGATGAACCCGATGATGGATTTCCTGTAATCCTGGCAGATTGGATACAACGCGATGGAATTGATTGTCTCAAAATCAAACTTAGCGGTACTGGTTTTGATTATGATTATCAGCGTATTGTAAAGATCAGTCAAATTGGCAAAGACAATGGTGCGCACTGGACCTGTACTGATTTTAACTGCACCGTTGAAGACCCGCAGTATGTGAATGACATCCTCGATAAGCTGCAGCAGGAGCATCCGGAGCTTTATGATATGATCCTCTATGTTGAGCAACCCTTCCCGTATGAGCTGTCTGAATTCATGGTGGATGTTCACAGCGTCAGTGAACGCAAGCCTTTGTTTATGGATGAAAGTGCTCATGACTGGACGCATGTTCGCACAGGGCGTCAGCTCGGTTGGACAGGTGTGGCGCTAAAAACCTGCAAGTCACAAAGCGGTGCGATACTCAGTGCCTGCTGGGCAAAAGCGCACGGTATGGATCTAATGGTGCAAGATCTCACCAATCCAATGCTGGCGCAAATTCCACATGTTTTACTGGCCGCCCATACCGGAACAATCATGGGGCTCGAGTCAAATGCACCGCAATTTTACCCCAATGCATCAGATTGTGAAGCGAAAGTTCATCCTGGGCTTTATTTACGACGATATGGAAAGGTGAATTTAAGTAGCTTGGACGGCAACGGCTTTGGCTACCGGATAGATGAGATTGTTCGATCTTTGCCTGAGGCGACTGTCGCATTCCAGGGTTAATCGCTTAGAATTTGAATAGGTCTTCTTAGTTTAATAACCATGGTCTAAGTCGTCTAAGTACGGAGCGATACGAGCATAATTACTTGTTCAGCTGCCTTCAATCGAAGACGATTCGAAAGGTTCTCTGCTGACCAGCTGACTGGTCATGCCGGCATCGACCATCATATTGCTGCCGGTCATCGCTGAGCTTTTATCACTGAGCAAAAAGCATACCGCTTCGCCTATTTCACGAGTTTCGATTACCCGGTTCATCGGTATATTTGAATTCCAAAATGCCATGCACTCATCCATGTCCGGTGCAGCTGCCAAAAGATCCTGCCATATCTGTGTATTAACCAAACCCGGGGAAACACAGTTTACACGAATATTATCTGCAGCCATTTCGATGGCAATACTTTTGCTCATGCCGACCACACCAGCCTTCGCCGCATCATAGGGACCTGCACCCGGCAGCGCTGCTACACTGTGAACACTGGAAATATTAACGATGCTGCCACCGGCTGGAGATTGCCTCACCATTTGCGCACAGGTCTTTTGGGTGAGAAAAAATACGGCCCGTAAATCCACACTTATAACATCTTGCCAATCGTCGGAACTCGTATCCATAAAGGGTTTGGAAAAATTTACACCGGCATTATTGACCACACCATCAATACGTCCAAAGCTGGCAACTGTAAATTCAATTAAGCGATCCAGGTCCTCATCGTTCGATACATCACAGGCAATAGCCAATGCATTTTCTCCAAGTTCTTTGGCAACGCGCTGGCCACTTTCGTCGTTGCGTTCACCGATCACCACTTTGGCGCCATTGTCTATACAGACATGCGCAATCCCCTCGCCTATACCACCACCACCGCCGGTGACAATGATTACTTTATCTTTAAGCATAATAATAAATTCCTGTGTTTAGCAATATGAATCATAGTAGCATTTGCAACTTAAAACGCAATGAACAATCTGCCTTGTGCTTATAAATAGCTTTAAACAACATTTAATTATAAGGACTGCTTTAGATGCAGTCTTTTACCCAATTAAAATATGGCAAAAACCTTGTTTTTTGCTTTTTTTTTGTCTATAATACATAATAAAAAAAAGGATTATTTTTATGGACCCGAAATTTCTTATACCAATGATCATTTCCCTTGTCATT
>JABSQK010000821.1 GCA_013215875.1 Lentisphaeria bacterium | reverse complement strand
GGATGAGTTCGTCCATATCTTTATCAGCGATGTCTTTGGCACGTTCATGTTCGGCGTCCATAAAGGACCGTGATAAAACATTTTCCAGGGTACTCTGAACATGCGATGTAGCGACATTCCAATCGCTGCTATGGACCATTTTCGCATCAGCATCCAGGATGCCGTATGCTTCGATCCACGACCATTCGCCTGGCGGCATCGCAATATGCTCGGTCTGTGTCAGGCCAAGACCTGCCTGTATTTCAATGTATTTACTTTGCCCATGCGATAAAAATTTCTGCCAGTTTTCGCCACCAGTTGATTGTCCCCAGACAAAGAGTTTGCGCCCTTTCAAGAGGTCAGAGGATGTCTGTATCAATCCTTGTCCATCGCCGTCAAGGGCGGCAATCCAGCGGCGTTCTTCATTAGGAAGCCTGAAGAAGTAATCCATTGCCTGGCTGAGATTCGTTGTATAGGAATAGTCGATCCCATTCTGATCAATAGGTGTTTCAATGCGTTTCATGACGCCTTCATACCCAAAACGGTAGCTGTGATCTGACGGCACCAGAACCCGGATATCGTCACGTTCATCGACGGCAATATTTGACCACCAGTACATATGAATATCGTGTTCAAATGGATTGATGATGCGGGCTTTTACGAAGAGAAACGGATTATCGTCCTTGAAATAAAAATCAAGTTGATACGGCGCCTGCCGAATACGGTCCCACTCATACATACGCAATACAGGTGTGCCATCGTCACTTGTCACACGCCCTGTAAACAAAGGAGAACAGGTGTATGCATGATGACCAATTAAGCCAATATTCCATTCAACACCACCACTGAACCAGGCATTGCGTACCGCCAGGTTGGCAGGCTGAAATACAGGATTTACCGTCAGAAGTTCTTTCTCATGAGTCTTGCTGTATAGAGACAGCAGGCGCCCGCCGTATTGCATAGAAAATGTTGCTTTGGCAAAATCATTTTCCAAAATGGCGATATCGAAATCACGATCTTTGATGTCTCTGTTGTAGCGATCTTGCATAAGGTTAGGCAGCGCATTCTTTCTAAATCCTTTACCCACAAACTCGCAATCGTATTTAGGAACTGACTCGTGAACATCCACTTTCTGGTGGACATCTTCGGATCGCATGGGGATGAATGGATTCGTATCAAAAATCTCGGCACATGGAAATTGTATCTGTTCAAAACGTAGCTCGTTCATTGTGTCCTTCTTGTTTCGTTTGTTTTGTTAAACCTTATTAGTGTGGCGGGCGTTTCCCTGGTCATTGAATCATTACATTGCTATCGCAGTTGTAGTCCTTACCGCCATGCAGTTTAATTGTATTATTTTTGACAATTGCAGAATCTTGAATGTTCACAACCTGAATCGCCACATGGGATTCACTAATATCTGATTCGATCGTATTGTTACTGATCTCCATATTGATGCCATGATCCACTTCAATGCCCTTATTGCATCCGCCAATAATTGTATTGTTGCGAATGACGCTGTCTTTTATATGATAACGGCGGTCGCCATGTCCAGATGGGTTGCCCAGGGAAATGCTTCGATCGCAATGATAAAAGTGATTATTCTCTACGGTGACATTTTCGGATTCCACCCAGATAAATACGGCGCCACGACCACCTCCATTTTTACCGCGAATGCCAATGAAGGTATTGTCAGCAATGGTCCAGTCAACAAGATGCATTAAATCCATCCCGGCAATATAATCGCCATCGAATCCATCTTCATCATTGCGTTTAACTGTGTCTGCAGAGAAGAGGCAATGGCGTACTTCACCGTTATGGGTCGTCCGTATTCGATATGATCACGATCATTTACATCAAATGCCTCAACACGACTATCATCAATCGCGGCAGCAATGGTACCTTTTAAGCCACGGGCCCAGTTATTATGAAAATGTACGTTGTAGATTTTTAGATTGTTTACCCGACCATCGCCAAAAAATAGAATGCCGTACTTCGGATTATTGGCTACCGTGAGATTCGCAATGGTCACATTGCAGGCATGGGAAATTTTGATTAAGGCAGGAGCCCCAATATGAATAGAAAACTTAGCTTCAGTATCATTGAATTCGGCATTGCCATCGAGAATTACATCATTGAAATCATCGGTCTCTCCACGAATGGTCACATTATGCGCCGACATGATTGCATCCCTTGGCATGATGTAATGTCCTTTGGCAATAACGATGCTGCTATTTTCTTCGGCATCTTCGATAGCCCGGATAATACCAATGGGTGAATCCACACGAACAACTTTTCCTTCTGCAGCTGGCAATGGAGGGGATTTTTCCATAGATCCGACTATTTCATTAAAGTCTGTTAGATCACTCATTCTCATATTCCTTTGTCATCAATGCCGATACCGGGCAGATCTTTAGCCACAAAAAAGCCCCGAAGACCTTATTTTATGGGCTTCCGAGGCTCTTCATTTTGGTGGGCGGTAGAGGATTCGAACCTCCGACTTCCTGCGTGTCGAGCAGACGCTCTAACCAACTGAGCTAACCGCCCCGATAGGGCTTGCCACAATAGTTCGCAGTATAATCATATCAAGCATCAAACATTTAATTTTTTAGCGAGAATTGAGTTTGAATATTACTATTGAGCTAGTATTATTGTTGATCTAAATGAAAGGGAAGACATGAAAAAAACAGTATTATTTTTAAGTTCAATTGTTGGTGCATTTGCACATCCAGGACACGGGTCAACTGAGTCTGGTTCTGTTATGCATAATCTTGAACCTATACACTTTATTGTATTTCTGGCGTTAGCTGGTACTGCAACTTTTCTTATTGCTAAAAAGGCAAAAAAGAAGAGCAATTAATCAGTCTGACAATCTTGTAGAGAGATTGATTCTAACTAGAATAGCAGCGTACTTTTTTTAACATACAGAGAGATGGCTGAGCGGCTTAAAGCGCCTCCCTGCTAAGGAGGTTCACCTTAACGGGTGACGAGGGTTCAAATCCCTCTCTCTCTGCCACTAATTGCCTACACGGAACGTGTAGGCTTTTGTGTTTAAGGAGAGGAGGGATTTGAAGCCTGTTCAGCAGCGCAGCAAAGATAATTCTTACCCGACTTTGAAAAAGGAGGAAAGAGTAATC
>JABSQK010000820.1 GCA_013215875.1 Lentisphaeria bacterium | reverse complement strand
GTCACTTAGACCTGACGATGATTTTGAAGTGCACTAGAAAGACATATTATCAATAATTATCTTCTCAGTTAAGAATCAATGCCAGTGGCCGGGAACCCAATGATGGCCCTTCTTGTCTTTATTCCAGTGTCCGTCTTTCCACTTATTTTTTTTCTTATTTGGACGTTTTTTCCAGTAGCCTCTATTCCACAGCCACCCACCGCTGGATCTTTTCCAATATCCGCTCTTCCAAACATAATGCTTGGATGGAGCACGGCCTCTATTTTCATATCTGGGTTTTGGCGGTGCCGGTTTTAAGATGACGACTTTAGTTGGGGGATGCGGTTTAGCCTTGTGATGGCCTTTATCCTTTTTGTGACCTTTCGCTTTTTGGTGACCTTTGTTCTTGTGGTGACCTTTCTTGCCATGAGGACCTTTGATCGTAATACAGGATGACATGCCAAAGCAGATGACTATTAATGCTGTAATGAATGAGAGCTTCATAAAGACGTCCTTTTGTTTATGTTATTAATGTTAACTTCACAACTTAAAACTGTCTTTACTATATAAACTAATTCATGAAAATATACCCATTCCCTTGCAGAAATCGTAGTTTTGTATCATTGTAGGGTCTACAAATGATTAGTTTACAGACGTTTATGGGAGCGTATGAGTAATTTATCAGGAATTACATGGGATCACCGCCGCGGTTGGGGTCCTCTGGAAATGGTACAAAACAGCCACAATCAGTCGGGTGCTTCACTCTCGATAGACTGGATGTTTCAGGAGCAGGATCAGTTTGGAATGATTCCGGTAAATGAAATATCTGAGCAGTGCGATATCTTTTTTATTCATCAAAGCCAGATTGGCCAGGCAGCGAGTGATGGGTTGATTCTCAGTATCGACGATACATATGACCACTATGTCGGACAGGCATTTGCTTCCTGCCATTGGAATGAAAAGCTGTGGGCATTACCAGTGGATATGAGCTGTCATGTGAGTGCCTGTAAAGACCATGAATCGATTAGTCGGATGAATTGGGATGAATTGCTCAATATCGCTTCGCCATCACAAATGGGCATTGCCCTGGCAGGTGTAAATTGTCTGGAAGTATTATTCAGCCTGCTTGTTACAGGAGGAAACTTTCTTCTATTGGGTCAAGAATTTCCGCTATCCGGTAAAGTTGTGGATACTCTGGATTTGTTAAAAGCATTGAAAAGTGAAGCACATCCTGATTCGATAAACTGGTATACACGAGACGTTTTAGATGCACTGTCTGTGGGCACTATAAAATTTTCACCGATGGTATTTGGCAGTATTGAATATGAGATAAACGGTATTGTCTACGATGATATACCGAGCTATACCGGGAAAAAGCCACATGGTGTTTGTTCACGTGTCTATGCTGTGGCGGTGTCTGCTCACTCTAAAAACCAAGATGAAGCAATCGCGTTTGCTAAAACGATGAGTTCGGCAGCGATTCAAGCCAATGAGTGGCTGGCAAATGGTGGACAGCCTGCTTCACGCAATGCCTGGTTTAAAAATATGCGAAAATTTTCATTGTTTAAGAACACCCTTTTTACGATGGATGAATCGTTTTGCCGCCCGACCCATAACCAATGGCTGGATTGCCAGTATGATATGTTCACAGAATTGCATGATTGGTTGAGCAAGGACTCGAATGATTTTTTTGGGATCGATAAACATCTGCGCGAATGTTGGGCAAAGCTCAACCAGTTCTAAATTATCCGGACAAAGTTTAAAATAAAAAAGGCCGGCGAATGCCGGCCTGAATTATTTTTCAAGTTTACTGATTCTTTTTACGCCACTCTTTCATAGCCTCTTTTCTTTCTTCGCTATTCAGTTTGCCATCGCCATCGGCATCGTATTTTTCAATCGCTTCTTTCCGGCGTTTGTCCCTGGCTTCTTTAGCGTCTTTCTGTTTAGTCACTTTGGCGAGGTTGGCAGCGATCATTTCTGCTTTAGAAATGGTGCCATCTTTGTCAGTATCGTATTCCGTGAAGTAGAGAGAAACGATATCTTTTTCTATAACTTTATTTTCTTCTTCACTGATTTTGCCATCTTTGTCTGTATCATATTTTGCCATTAATTCTTTTTCAGCGGTTTTTCGCTCTTCTCTGCTCAATTTGCCGTTCTCATCCTTGTCATAGGCTTTGGTTAAAAGCGGATTTCTAAGGAATGCAGGTTGATTCCAACGGTTATTGCTGCCGCCGCCACGTCTTTGAGCGTAGGCAGGTGCTGCTAAGAGCAACATGATCATCAGTACTGATAGTTGTTTATTCATCTTATTTCTCCATTATTGAGTTAAGAGTTTGGCAATAAACGGTAAATATTGCTTATTATTGCCTTTTTATTGATTTTTTTGCTATTTTTTTCAGATTCCACCATTTCTACTTGCTGTTTAGCCAATGGGCAGTTAATTAATTATATACAGTATACAAAATTAGGAGATATCGACGTATCGATCATTATGAGTGATGATAATAGCGCCTTGGATAAGCTAGCTGAAATTTTTGGTGATATCGATGATAAGACAGCCCAAAAAGGGCCGCCTGCATTACCTGGTAAAAAGAAGAAGCCACCCGCTCTACCCAAAACTAAATCCCTGAAGTATCTATCCTATTTCGTGCAGAAAGATACGGTCGATGCATGTATTCGGAAAATTCCACCTGCAGATAATCCCGAGTTGATTAACAGCATGAAAGATTTGCGGGAATTGAGTCGAAATTTGGAACGCTATGAAACCCTGGTTTGTTTTACAGATGAGCAGCGTTTTAAAATAGGCTTTGCTTATTATGAGCTGGTTGAAAATGTTGAAGAAATGATCGAAAAATTTCCTGATAGTGACTTCGAAAAAATCAACAATTGCCAGAAATTGTTCAAGGAGATGAAGCGTGAATTAACAAAGATAAAAAAGGATACTAAGGCTAAAAAGAAGATTGACCTTGTTGAATTTATCGATGCCCTGGCTGAGTCATTGGAAATAATCGGTTTCGACAAGGAAAAACTGTCTGTAGAAAAAGTTGCGAAAACAAATATGAATAAGGAGTTGTTTTTACCTGGTAGCAAGGTTACCTTGACCTTGGTAGAGGTAAAAAATAGTGTAGAAGGGGAAAGGTTTACATTATCTTTTAATCTAAAATCTTAATATAAACGATTAAATTTAGGGATTTTAAAATGGTAGACCTTATGATTCGCAGAAAGCGAATATCCGGGGATGAGAGAAAAATACAGATTTTGCGCAGTGCATTGCCATTGTTTGCAAAAAAGGGATTGAGTGGAACAACCACTCGCGAATTGGCTGAGGCAACTGGGGTCTCAGAAGCACTTATTTATAAACATTTTCCATCCAAAGAAAAACTGTTTGATTCAATTGAGGCCTATTGCCTAAGTACAAGTGAAGCAAATATTGGTATTGTGGAATCTCTCGAGGCCAATACTGAGAGCCTGGTGAGATGCATTTATCTCCCAATGTATACCGTGCTGAAAAATGATATGGTTCAAAATGATATGGATGATAAGGATTTTCACAGGCTGGTTGTTCACAGCTTATTAAGTGATGGAGAGTTTGCGCATCACTTCCTGAAGAATACATATACCATCTGGCGTGAAAAAGTAGAGTCATGCATTGTTGCTGCCCGTGAGGCAGGTGATATCACAATAAAGCACAGGTCAACATCAATTTTTCCCTGGCTTGTACAGCACATGGTCGCTTGCTATGCCTACAAACACCTGCCGGAGAAAAACCTGGTGGATTATGGTATTGAGAACGAGGATGATCTTGTGGATGAGTTCACTTTGTTTGCACTTCGTGGTATTGGCCTGCATCAATCAGCGATTGAACAATATTATCACCCCAGTACTTTTTAGTCTGGGATAAGTCAGGCTTGGCTATTCGATATATACCGGTTCGCGCTGAAGCGCGATCTCAAATTTCTTTTGTACGTCATTTTGAATCTGTTCTGCAAGTTCGATTAAATCTGCAGTGCTGCCATTACGGTTGATGAGTGCCAGGCAATGTTTTTCTGAAACCCCGGCATTCTTGTAGGTATAGCCTTTGTGAAAACCGCTTTGTTCCACCAGCCAGGCAGCAGGAATCTTTATTTGATCGCCATTCGGGTAATTGGGCATTTCAGGAAAGGCTTGCTTTAAGTGCTCGAATTCGCTTTGAGAAATTATTGGGTTCATAAAAAATGAGCCTGCAGAAATGCTATTTGGGTCGCCGGGATCGAGCACCATGGATTTGTGTTTACGGATTTCTAGAACATGCTCACGGACAAGCTGCAATTTTTCCTGCGGGCTTTTATCCACATAGTTTTCGATAGAGTTGATTTGTTTAGCGAGCTCCGGATAGCAAATTTGCGGTTCACTGTTTTGCTGTAGTTCGTAGGTCACTTCAAGGATAATGTACGCGCCTTTATCAGCACTCTTAAAGCGCGACTGGCGGTAACTAAAGTCGCAATCAGCATTGTTGAATGTAAGCAGCTCTCGGTTTTCTATTTTGAGTGCTTTTACAGAAACAATCGTTTCAGAAACTTCCTGGCCATAGGCGCCAATATTTTGAATGGGGCTGGCCCCGACATAGCCGGGAATTCCAGAGAGGCATTCGATGCCTGCTAGGCCCTGGTCAACGGTATATGCAACAAAGCTGTCCCAGTTTTCGCCAGCTGCAGCATGAATGTGATTTGCCGACTGGTGAATGCCTTCTAAACAGATATGCAAGATGACGCCATTATAACCAGCATCTGCAAACAGGGTATTTGAGCCTGCGCCGAGCACATGCGCTGCTAATCCCTTAGCCTCTGCAAAATTGAGCGCCTCGATAATTGATTCAACGCTGTCGCAATCAAAAAAATACGCGGCTGGACCACCCAGTTGCAGTGAGCTGTACTCTGATAAGTTTATATTTTCGTGCATTTCTACTCCTATAATGAATGTGTAAGCAGTGAACGGAATTGCAAGAAAACTGATAGGATTGAAATGAACTTTTCAGTCAATTTTTTTATATTTATCTGCTTTGTTGGACTGGCCAGTTTTTTCGTAGTACTCGATGATATCTTTTATTGCCGCTTTATATTTGGAATCTATGCTCAGAATTTCAAGTAAGAATTTTTCCTGTTGCTTAGGCTGTAGGCGGGACAATAAATATTTTACGGGTATATCTGCTTTTAACTGATTGGCGGTTTGGAAATAGTTAATTGCATCGTCCACCTTTTTCAGATTAAAAGATGCGATACCGGCAACTTTTTGTGCTTCAAAGTTCGTCGCATCTATTTCCAGTGCTTTTTTCGCAGACATGAGAGATTCCTTTACTTTCCCTAATTTAAATT
>JABSQK010000082.1 GCA_013215875.1 Lentisphaeria bacterium | reverse complement strand
TTCCGGTTGGTCAAGCCCGGTTAAAACAATGGTGCAACCGAATACAAGTGGCATTTCCAGTCGCCCCTCGAGAGGCCGTTTAGCCTGCCAAGATTTAGGAATTGATCTTTTTATTCGGTCCCACCATATGCGCCTCACTTGTGTATGTGTTGGTGCAGTGATGTAATAATATCCACCGTCCAACATATCGCCATACTTTAACCAGTCCTGGTAGATTAAATCTTTGAAGCATCGAGCGGGCAAATCTGTTTTACCACTTCTTCGCCCTGCCTGAATCAACATAAAACGTTTAGTTCTATTTTTTAACTCTCGGATTAAACGATCTTGTTCGGGATGATAACGTAATAATTCAGCCATTTTTCACCAGTATAATTTTTCCGCTTTTAATCTTGCCTGTATAGCCTCACCGCAGGTCTTGTAAGTCCCAAGAGATTTATCTTTCTTATTGACCATAATTCTTGCTCTCCATTTGCCCAATTCGTACGTCACTCCTATTTTGCCACTCTTGCTACCTTTTGTGAGCTTCCTGTTTCTTGTATTAAGCATAGTGGTTGTTGGTCTGATATTTGAGATAGAATTATTGCTTGGATTCCTATCTTTATGGTCGAGTTCGTTAGGAAGCCAACCATTGACATAATAAAAGATAACTCGGTGAAGACCATGCAAACGGCCTTTGAATTTGATAACACGGTAACCCTTTGGATTTACGTAACCGGCCTTTGAACCGATAAATCTTTGATGGTGTTTACTTGGATGTGACTTCCAATATGCATTTCCTGTTAGTGGGTAAATGGTAAGATTTTCAATTAATTCCGTTATCATCGAAATCTCTTGTCTTGATTGCTCTGGAGTTTTGTCTTGGGTCGCTCGTCTTTTCATAATTTGGTCCTTGTTCAAAGGGTTGGCTCACAAAAAATTAGATGGCAGGCCGGTGAACAATCGGCTTTTCAGACGCTAATCCTATCCATCTAAAATATAACATTATATATGGCGAAAGCAACTTCATTCTGTTATCCCGGTTTCGAACACCTTATCTGCATCAATGCCCATTAAGCCGCAGTACCTGGTCACAATTACGTCGCAATACGCTTCGCTGACGGCTTCGTACTTATCTGGTAAATTCTTTTCGTGTATAATATAATGGCATTTCTCGCAAACTGTCAATCCATTGTCAACAACAAGTCGAAGTTCTATGAATTCGGAGAAGGGTTTTATATGATGAGCGTTCAGTGTTACCCGGTGTCCAGTGGTGCTTCTATCGTTGCATAATCGGCATTGGTGATTGTCTCTTTTATAAACTTTTTTTCGCCAAAGGGACAGATCATAAGAACAGCGAGCCCTTTCTCTTTCGAGACTCTTGCCATCCTTGTATGCTGGCGCATTTTCGCCGACATGATATGATGAGCTACACTTTCGATTGCAGAATTTCTTTCTACGGTCCGATGTGGTATTAACCTCGCCACACTGTACACAGCGAAACTCGTATCCCAAGCCACGATTACTCCAGCAGTTTTTTGAACAATACAATTGTTTTCTCGCTTTGGTATCTTTCACGGCCCTGAATTCATTTTTACAAACCAAGCAGATTTTAACAGCCGCTCGCTGTAAGTGTGGATATTTCTTGCCAAGCTTCGATCCTTTAGGCATTTAATTCATCCCATTTTTTACCCGATTCTATATCTATTGCGGTTTCGTTTGTCATCCTCTCCCACCGTTCAATTATAACCTGAACGTATTGGGGGTCAAGTTCCATCATTCGGCAGTGGCGCCCAGTCTGTTCACAGGCTATAATGGTTGAGCCTGAACCGCCGAATAAATCTAAAACAATTATGGCTTCTTTTGACA
>JABSQK010000819.1 GCA_013215875.1 Lentisphaeria bacterium | reverse complement strand
TCATGTTCTTCAGGACAGAAAAATCAGTGACATTTGAATTATGCAGACTTAAAGTTCTCATGGGTACATTCTTAATTGCTTTAAAGTTCGTAACGCCTACCCCCAGATTCACAGATTTCATTAATACTGAAAATAGATCGCTAAAGTCAGCCTTGGGATTATCCTTTTTCAACTGATTAAATTCTTTTTTGTATTTTACCTGGTAGTCATAATTAATCCAGAAATTTTGAGTATGGTTACCAATAGACAGATTCTTCATGGATCGCAAGAATTCAATCCCATATACCTGTTGAGGAAGAGTCACTCTTGTCAGAGGTAATTTCCTTAGTACAGAAAAATCGACCACTTTTGTTCCCTTTAGATTAAGTATTCTTAGTGACAATCCCTTCAATGGAGACAGGTCACTCACATTTGTATTTTCTAAATTGAGGTGCCATAAAGGCATTCCCTTCAATGCAGACAAATCCTTCACTTTTGTTCCTTGAAGTTCAAGGAACTCTAGTGGCATTCCCTTCAATGCAGACAAATCACTAACCGGACTTGAGTTCAGGGTTAGCTGTTTCAGAGGCATTCCCTTTAGACTGGATAGATCAGAGATTAATGTTTTACGAAGAAACAATTTCTCAAGTTTCATTCCTTTTAGAGGGCCCAGATCGGTAACCTTTGTTCCTGATAATCCAAAAGCCAAAAGGGGTAAGCCCTTCAGTGCGGAAATATCATTCAACTTTCGATCCCATAGACTTAATGTCCCACCCTTTCCCAGCATCGGATTGAATTCCCAATTTTTTACTTGAGGATTGTCTTTTTTAAGCTGTGGCAAAGCAGCTAGAATTTTGTCCTGTTTTCTTTCCGATGCCAGCATTTGAGCAGTCACTTTTACACGTTTAAATATATCTACGTTTTTTCTTTTTTTCTTTGATTTAGGAATAATCATTTCGACTTCAAGTTTTTCATCACCCAGTAATTTGCAGCGCAGTGTTACCCCGGGAGGCAGAACATCTTTTGCTTCTGGCCCAAGATCCTGCAACTTTGCCGTTAGAATTCCATCTTTTATTACCCATGTAAAAGGTATTTCAAGCATCATAAAATAACTCCCTTTACCCCCATCTTTAATTCTGAGACTAAATGTAACCCATGCGTTCCCCCGAAGCCATTTCCCAATGAACTTATTTGCATTAGCTTCTTTTCTCTCAGCAATGAGCTGGAAAGACATCATTAAAAATGCAAAGACAAATATCTTTGATAATTTCATTTTTATTCAATTCTCCTATTTGGTGATTCAATATTCCAATTAACACCTTACTAGTAATTTACCCCGATACTTAAACTGCTGCCTGAGTGGTTTTTAGGCACTAGCTTTTTTGTTGCTGGGATGACCCAGGCTAATATTGGAAAGTGGTCTGAGCCACCCGCACGGACCACGCCACAGGCACTTACATCGAGTCGACTGTCATAAAGAATATGGTCGAGGCGATTACTTAATTTAATCGGTCCTAAGTACCAGCGCCATGTTTTACCCTTACGATCAAACTGGGGCAGGGCATTATGCATACCCTGACCTTCCAAATATCTCACTGCATCACCGGAGTCACTTTCGTTAAAATCACCGACGATGATCGATGGCAGTTTGGAATTCATGCGCGCTTTCAATGCCGTAATTTCACCTTTGCGAATACTATCCGTAGTAAAATAGCCTTTCACCCAGCTCCCGGTATCGCTGACGGGTGGCCGAAGATGCACACTGCCAATTTGCAGGGTACCGATAGTCGTCTCCGCTTCAAGAATCCATACAGGAAACCAACCCTTGCCTGCAACAAACCAGTCCTTTTCAACAATTGGAATCTTGCTGAGAACAGCTTGCCCGCCAGCTGCCCGGCTATTGTGAAATAACATGTGCGGGTAAAGGTCCTTCAACTCTGCCACAAGCGATGATTGCCAACGGGCATTGGTTTCCTGTAGACAAACAATGTCTGCATCCATTTTACGAATGATTTGTGCGGCTCGCTTCTTTTGGGAGCCACCAAAGTTTACATTCCAGGTGGCAATTTTGAGATGGGGTCCAGTGGGTATCTGGGCTTTTCGGTTACTCGCACAGCCACTTGTTAAGACGACAATGAGTAGGAGTCCCATAAAACCATTTTGTATTCGGTAGAAACATGGCGCGTTTGACTTAAAGCTAAATTGTTTTTTCCCCATGTTATTTCTTAATCGCCTTCAGTGATAAGGGTTAGCCATATTTTAGGATCGAGTTTCCCACTGCCATTGGTTGCCGACTTCAGGTTTTCCAATATTTTTGGTAACCTCTTG
>JABSQK010000818.1 GCA_013215875.1 Lentisphaeria bacterium | reverse complement strand
GTCGACGGCAATATCGCCCTGACTCAATCACTTATTGGCGATGCTGATTATCTCGTTGCCTATGGGCTGGCCGAATTTGATGCGAATGGTACCGAGGCAGTGACGATTGAGCTTTGGGCCGATGACAATTATAAAATCTGGCTCAACAATAAAGAAATTTCCAAGAGCAAACCTGCGAAAATAACCCAAGCCAATATCGACAATGCTGCACAGTTCCGCAAACTTAAAGGCAATTGGGTGCGAAATCCCAAACATGTCCTGCTCAAAAAAATTGAACTGGTCGAGGGCCGCAACCGCATCCTTGTAAAAGTGTCTAATTTTACACATGGCTGGTACTTTCGGGTTCGAATCACAGATGCTGATCGCAAAAAATCAAAGATCAGCGAAATTCAATTAATTGAAAAGAAGGAAAAGGAGGAGGATTGATTGAAGCATATCCGGACCATTCTTTTTCTAAGCCTCTCACTCCTTGCTCCCCTGTTTGCTGTTGACCCTGAAGTCAGAAAAGCCAAGCCTGATCAACTCAAAAAAATGCTGGCCGACAATCCTGGCAATACAGACCTGGCGATTGACATACTGAGACAACTTTTAATACGCAGCCGGAAAGATCGTAATTACGCAGTGGAACGGCTTCATGCCCTGGTCAAGATCGGAGCTCTGTCGACGACGGACCAGGACCTGCTCAAGGCCCAAACTGTCATGTTTAGTGACGCTTTAAAAAGGAAAGATACTTTTGCTGCCAGTCACGTAATTCGAAATCTCGAACACCTTGAAGGCAAAGGGCCTTACTGGCAGCTGCTGAATATACAACTATTGGCCGCAGTCCATCGACTCGACCTTGCCTGGAACGCCTACGATTTCCTCAGTCGACAGATTTCCACCTCACATAGTGATACCCGCGTACGCCGCGTACTGCCTTACATACAACGGCTTTTTTACAAATATAAAGCTGAACGATTTAATGTGGACCTTAACCAGGGGCAAAATATTCAATGGATTGAATCCATCAGCAAAGGCATTGACCAAAAAGATGCCCTGGCAATACAGACTGTAATGGAAGATGCACTAAAACGGCAAAAGCTTTTCATCGACAATGAGAAATCGCCCTTACAAAAAAATCTCTGGCGCGAACTGATCACGAAATTATCGATGGACCCCAAAAGCGTAACTAATTTCCGCGCCCTTCAAGAAACAGGGGCAAAAAAAATGACCCGCAGATGGCGCCAGAAAATCATCGACCGGCCCGATGACGACCTGCTAAAAGTATGGCGCAATTTCCCATGGTCAAATCACGGCTACATCGCACTTTTCGAATATGCCAATCGCGAGCTGAGCCGCGGCAATCCAGAACTCGCAGCCCGCTGCTTTAAAGATCTTCAAAAATTCAGCCATGATGACCGTCAGCGAAGAAAGGCTGAAACTGCCTACTTCCTGTGCCTGGCAGAAACGCCCTCACGCCACGATGAACTGCGTGCGCTGCTGGCTAAAGCAGATAGCAAAAGTGAACGAAGCTGGTTTGGTAAGCCGGTAAAACTGGACGCAATCATTAAAAGTTTGAAAATTGAATCTGCTGTTGTAACTGATTATAAGATGGATCATAAACGTATTCAGTTACCACGCATCAGCAGCCATCATCCCGGCATCTTATATAGTCAAAAGCTTATGCCGAACTGGTCTCAGCTGCCATGGCCGCTTGTTACGCTCCAGTCAGACAGCAAAACGCTTTTTGTTTCTGCACCCACATTTATTGCCGGCTATGCCCCCGATAATTTAGAAACGCCCATTTGGATTCAGCAAAATGCCTCCCTTTGGCGCATGGGCAGTCGTTACGAAAAGCCGTTTATCCCCGACCTCGCATTTCCAGCCATCGGCAAAAATCGTATCTATAGTCGATGGGCCTACCCCGATGTGGTGGGTGACCGCAAGGAAGACCTGATCTTCGTTGATGGAAAACCACGAAAAGATATGCCCGCCCTGCAGCATCGTCGTCTACAAAAACACATCACCTGCTTCGACAGCTCAAATGGTAAAATGATCTGGACAACTGTCGACAAGACTTACTGGCAAAAATGTATCCCGGCTGGCGACCCCATTCTCAATGGTGAACGTCTTTATGTCAGCGCGATCATACAAGACCTGGATGCCTTCAATCTCGAGGAAAGTGATTTCTATGTTTTTTGCCTGGATCCAAAAAATGGCAATTTGATTTGGAGCAGGCTCGTGGGTCGTACCCGTTTTAGTGTGAGTCCAAAACGGCGGGAGTGGGTGACCGGTGTTCATGCGAAACTCACATTTCATCAGGGCTCGCTCTACGCTGTTAGCAATGGTGGTTTAATGGCCCGCCTGGATGCCCGCGATGGGCTGGTGGAATGGTCGCGTTCCTACAAGGGCTACAATCCGCTGCCAGCAAACTTTAGTCACTACATCGCCAAGCTTGCATCGCCACCGATCATCCTGGATGATCTCGTGATTATGCCTGCCAAAGATCAACCCGGGCTGATGGCTCTGGACCGGGCAAGAGGTAATATCGTCTGGGAAAGTCCCTACATCCCGCGCTCACGAATCATTGGCCACTTGAATGGACGCCTCTTTGTTGAAGGCAGAAAGACCCTGGTTTCGGTCGATGTAAAAACCGGCGAAGCGATGTGGATACGAAACTATCGTGCGATACCAGTTCATGCCGTATTAAATAAAGATAAACTCAGTCTCATCCATGGTTCTTTTTATCAGGCAATTGATATCGATACGGGAAAGAACCTAAATCAGCAGGCCCAAAAAACAGCATTCCCGCATAATGTGACGCAAATCAGCAGCACCTGGTATGAGTTAAACAGCGACCGCAAAGGCGGCGGCCATTTGTCGGCTCGAAAAGGCCAGCGCTCTTCAACCACAAAACTGTATGTGCCGAGTACTGATAATCCGGCAATGATCTATCTCTATGCTGACGGATTTCTTGAGGCAGTAAAAACGAAGGAGCAAGTTACCGCCTGGCAGAAACTGATGCCCTCCGATTTACGCCAAATGTATTTTGACCAGCAACAGATATTAATTATCGGCAACCAGTCTGTCAAAAGCATGCATGCAATCAGCGGTGATCATCGCTGGGTCTACAGGCTGCCATCAATCCTCGAGTGGAGTCGCCTCGACAGGCAGTTATTACTACGTACTGCAAAGACTGTAACGCTCCTGGATCTCACTACAGGTAAACAAATTTGGCAAAAACCTGTGCCGTATTTTTATACGTATCATTCGATGCATTTGACAAAAACCGCGGCACATCTATTCGGCCGGCGCCGGCATAAGAAAGAGAAGAAGAATACCTGGACGGGCTATATCGGCACTGTGGACAGTCTCGCCCTGGCAACAGGTGCAGTCATTAAAATGACCACATTCCCCGAAGCGATCAAGGCTCACAGAACATCGAAATCAATGGCCCGTTTCAACGAGTCAAATTTGTGGATGTTTGGTGCCAAGGGGCACTTATTCCATATGGATCTAAACAGCTATAAGGTCCGTCAATTCGGCGGCAATTTTATCCCAAATCCTAAATCCAGGTGGGAAGTCTATATACATGATGCCAAAGGTGGGACTATCTTTGTGGAAACAGATGTGTGGCGCGGCAAACGTAAACGCTATCTTTTCAAAGCCAGCAGTACGAAAGGAATTAATATTGGTCCGGGCATCAACTATTTATTAAATGAAAATCTTATTTGCGAGATTCGTGGCAGGCGCTTGCGGATCCATAATCCCGCGACAAAAAAGGACCAGGTTATTGCCATTGTGCCGCCTTCCTGTGAAATCAAAGCGCATCATTTAAGCGATAATCTGCTCTATGTTGCCTCGGTGCAATCACCCGCCAAACAGGAAATCTCGCCGGTAATGAAGTCGCAATTCAGAATCGATGTTTTCGATATTAACAAAGGGCACTTCGTTTATGGTAAACGCCTGCCGGTCAATCCAGCTTACTGGAGTTCCTCGCGCGGGTCATGGGGCAACCAGTTCGTCTGGACAAAGTCCCATCTGTTCATCACCGACAATCTAGGTTTACATTCCCTCGCGCTGGGCTCAGAACAAGATCTCTACGAACGAAAAATTATCTATCGGGCTTCCCAAAAAATCGTCGTCGACGGGCACGATAACGATTTTGTTGCAATTAATGCAGGGCTTATGCCTGATAAATATAAGGATGTGAAGATCTATGCGACGCACGACGACCGCTTCCTCTACCTCTCTGTCTCCTATAAAAATTTACGCTTAAGCCCCCTTCTGGGCAGTGGTCGTTTTG
>JABSQK010000817.1 GCA_013215875.1 Lentisphaeria bacterium | reverse complement strand
GATGTCTATTGGAAAGAAAACTACATTTACAATGAATTACATTTTTCGCCTTTTCATATTTCGCTCGATACAATTGATAAATATGTCGACAGGTTAAACAAAGAATCAATCCGTTATTTTCACGCATATCCCTCAGCAATAATTAACTTAATGCATGCAATGAAAGAAAAGAATCTCAAATTATCATATTCGCCCAAGGCAATATTTCTAATTTCTGAAAATTATTCCATTGAACAAGTGCAGGAATTAGACGATTTCTTTAGCTGTAAAATGATGTCATTTTATGGACATTCCGAACGCTTAATCTTTGCGCCTACATTTGGTGATATGATGACATTTAAACATGATAAACGTTATGGTTTTTGTGAATTGGTAAATGAGCAAGGTGAAGTGATCAATTCCGATAATATCACTGGTGAACTTGTCGGCACATCCTATGATAATTGGATGATGCCATTGATTCGATATAAAACAGATGATTATAGCAAATACTATAATTCTAAAAGTGCGATTTTTACTCAACTAGAGGGGCGTTGGAAGCAAGAAAAACTAATCGGAAAAAATGACGAGGAAATAACCCTCACTGCACTAAATATGCATTCTAAAATTTTTGCGAATGTTCTTAATTATCAATACCAGCAGATTCAAAAAGGAATCGTTAAAATATGTCTTATTCCTGGAAAATCGTATTCAGAGAATGATAAACAGGCCATACTCGATGCCTTTGATTCAAAGGCAGGACATGCGGTTGAATTTTCAATAGAAATTGTTGATCGTATGCAACTAACTTCCCGGGGAAAATTTCAAAGATTAATAAAATAATAAACTGATGAGTAACCTGTTAAAATTTTATCGTACCGCTGCCTACTTAAAGCCAAAACAAATCCGTTCACAAATTAAGTGGCGCTTGTTCCGCAATGCCAAAAGCAAGATTCCCCTGTCTGAGTTGCATGCAAATTGGCAATACTCAGCGGATGTTTTGGAACCTGTGCCTGTGCACGATGCAAAAAAAATACTAGAGGGTCGCTTCTCGTTTATTAATAAGCAACTGCGACTTGGATTTCCACCAAAATGGAACGTTGATGAAATTAAATTGTGGCAATACAATCTTCACTACCTTGATTTTATTCACTTTCTTACATATGAAGATGCAAAAAAAGTATCGATTGATTGGATAGACAAAAACCCGCTAGATAACAAAAATTGTGCATGGGAGCCTTATCCTCTCTCATTGAGGTTGATGAATTTTGTGCTGGTTTTTTATGGCAAGTATATCAATGAACTCCAAAGAGATAACGAATTCAATGAAAAATTATCACGCTCTATTGCACAACAGACATGCAGTTTAATTAATCAACGGGAATTTCATTTACTGGGGAATCATCTTTTCGAAAATGGCGTAGCATTAACATTCATTGGGCACTGCTTCGATGGTGAGATCGCTCAGGCGAGTAAAAAAGCAGGACTGGAAATTCTTTACGAACAGTTACCCGAACAATTCCCCAGTGATGGTCTTCATTTTGAATTAAGCCCGGCTTACCAGTGCCGTATGATGTGGCTGCTCCTATCCGTATGGCAGCAAATTAAATCGCATAGTTTAGGCGAACTCATAAAACCGTATATAGAGAGAGGGCTACACGCACTGCAGGCGCTATGCCATCCGGATGGCGATATATCGCTTCTAAATGACAGCGCGTTATCTATTCATCAGGAACCCAATAAAATCTTCGATTATGCCCAAAAATTAGGATTTAAGCAAGAAAGTAAACATGGGAATATTGCCCTGTTAAATAGCCACTATTATGGCTATAAAGATGAAAAAAACTAT
>JABSQK010000816.1 GCA_013215875.1 Lentisphaeria bacterium | reverse complement strand
TCTGCAACAAAACCTTCACGAGGGCCGGTGTCGCCACAGGGACTAATCATAAACATACAGAGCCCGCCAAAGTCGCGCTCCATTATACCGCGTGCGGCACTGATATAATCAGGTGAAAGTAAACGATTTTCAGGTCCCAGTGTCGTGGGATGACAGCCGTAGTTTATAATATGAGCGACAATCTCGCCAGAGCTATTGGTGATTCGCACTAAAGCCAGGGTATTGTCGACGGACCCTTCTGGATTAAACCCACAAATCATCTCGCCAAATTCTGTATCATTATAGTTGCGGTTCGTCGCTAGATTGCAATTGCCATAATCCGCGGTAAACCACACGTCTTCCTGGGATCCCATTGCCTCTTTTATTGCATCAATGCTCTGTGCAATAACATGTTCAAAGAAAGGGCCGATCATTTCACCGCCCTCTTTATCTTTTATATTCGCGCTTAGATTACATCCCGCATGACTATGGCCTAAACTCACAATGAGTTGATCTCGTCCGATTCCCGTTTGCTCAGTGACAGTTGAAAGGAATTCTTCATTCTCTTCATATTCAAACCAGCATAAATCCAGAGTGAGAATTACCAGTGGGCTGCCGCCATTAAAATCACTCATGGCAAGTGCCGTAGCAGTAAATGGATGATGTACCCCAGTAGCAGTATCGTATAATGCAGCACCCCAGCAGCGGTTATAAATTCCGACGGGTGGGGTGATATCGCGTCGGGCAATTCCCGCTTGGCAATTTGCTGATGAACATTCAAATGTTTTTTGCATTGTTAAATCCTTTCGTATTTATAAATTATTATTTTTATAAGCAAGCTAATCGATGGTTTTTATTTCGATATTTTTTGCTGTTAATTTTTTGTGAATTTCGCTTAGTATATCCGCAGCCCCAGGTGTATCCGAATGCACGCAAACTGTCTCTGCTTCAACCGATACAGTGCCGCCTTCAAAACTATCAATTCCCCCAGTGGTGATCATTTGCACAACGCGCTCTGCAATTGCCTTATGGCTGTCACCAGCTTCAGCCAATGACCAGTCAAACATTTTCACTCGACCATCCGCATGATAACCTCGGTCAGCAAAAAATTCTGGTATTGGACGGATGCCTTTTTTTAGAGCGACATGCCATGTAGCAGAATCGCGTATGGTATAAATCATCGAATCCGGTGCAAGCGCCATGGTAGCATCGAGGATTGCTTCGGCATAGTTTTCATCTTCCAGGGCCATCATATATAAAGCGCCGTGGGGTTTTATATGATGGAGTGTTAGATCTGCGGTTTTCAGAAAGCCAATTAATGCACCCATTTGATAGGTCACATAGCTATTTAGATCGGAAGGCTTAATCGTCATGGGTCTTCTGCCAAAGCCCATTAGATCGGGGAATCCTACATGGGCACCGACAGCTACATTATGGGATTTCGCCAATTCAACACTGGTGGCAATTACGACTGGATCGCCAGCATGGAACCCACAGGCTAAATTCGCACTGGAGACAAACTTTATTGCTGCTTCGTCTTCACCATAATTGTAAAGCCCGAAGCTCTCACCCATATCACTATTTAAATCTATTCGCGGCATAGAATTCCTTGAAAAATTATGGTATTATAGTAAGATAAGCAGCTAATTAATCAAGTTCGCTAAAACAAATAATAGGCTATCAATGAACCGATTTATATATTTAATCTTTTGCATCATATTTATGCAAATTCCTGCCCAGGCAGAATCGGGGTTTTTCTCACTTGTTCCGGGTAAAAAGGAGCTGCGTGTCGCTCAATCCGGACGCATCAAAATAATCAGCTCAGCAAAGAGACAAAATCTGCCAATCCAGGTTTTTTTCGACCAGAATAATAATGGTCGCTTCGAATCAAATGAAAAAGTTTGTAATGGTTTTAGCCTAAATAAATCGTCTGAGTTTAAAGTCGGCGAATCTACTGCCGGTCCTGTACAGGTGCATTACAAATCTGGACAAACAGATCTGACCCTTTACCCGCTCGGTGAGCTTTATTTTAACAATCCCAAAAAACAAGACTGGTACCTGATCATCAACGGAAACCCAAAACTTGTTAAAGCGGAAAAAGACATGGCGATTTATCAAACATCGAATGGGACCTGGCTTGCTTTTGAAACGATTAACAGAGGAACACTTAAAGCACTGGCAAATACTGTCGAACAGGAATCGAATAAAGCCCTGTCTATTGCCGTACACATGGCAGCATCCCAAAAAGAGCTCGAGGCAATCATTGCATCGATTCGCACACCCCATGAAATTAAAGCTGGAAAAACTGCACTGACTTTCAATCATGCACGGGGTCTTTACCAGAGCAAAATGACTGGTGACTTTTCGATTTCTAAAGTATCGGGCAGCCGGCCAATAATAGTCGA
>JABSQK010000815.1 GCA_013215875.1 Lentisphaeria bacterium | reverse complement strand
CTTCGAAAAAGGTTTTAACCGGTATTTCCTCTTCTTTGATTTCATCCTCTTCTTTGATTTCATCCTCTTCGGCTGATAATTCACCAATGATCTGATATTGGACCTTGATTGTTTTAATGCCAAAGTCGTCTTTTATATCAGCAATCAATGGCATCTTACTTACGGGTGCCAACTCTGTGCTTGAGCGCGGGCTAATCATGCGAACTCTTGGCGGACGATCATTTATCACTCCAATGCGATACTGTGGAAGGTCCTTGCTAATTAAGTCTTGTGTATCCGTCATAACCAGGCTGTAGACCAATGAACGGTCAGCTATAATCGTACATGACCAAATGCCATTTCCGGTTTCCTTCAAAGCAGGAAGTGCGACATCTGTTTCACTCACCAATTTTAAGGTCTTTAGAGCTTTGCTTGGTGTTATCGACATGCGAATGGTTGATCCCTTAAGGACCCTGGCATTACCTGATGAATACGTTTGAACCGCTTCGCCTGTGTAGTCAGGTGCTGTGACTATTAGTTCAATTAATTTCAAGCGCGGCCGTGCTGTTGGTGTAACCGTAATGGGTCCATAGCTTGTATCACCGATCTTAATTAAGACCTCTGCCGGCTCTAACAATGCAGGAATGCGAGCAGCAAATTCATTTTCGCTTGAAGGCGATTTCTCTGCACTTTCTTCTGAATCATTTTCTGTCTCAAGCTCTGCCCGTGGAACCAAGTCGATGATTGTTTCAAAACCTTCAGCCGTTTCGATAATGACTTTTCCCATCTTTGGAATTTCACCTTCAACGACTGCATGGAGCTCGAAGGGGTCTCCACTCGGGATGATCTCTGGTAACTCCACAGATACAATACGTGTTTTGGTTGGGTATTTTGCATTGGGCAATACAAGACGCATCGCAAAAGCAGAAAAGTAATTTGGTACTGCTGCAATCGTTAGCCCCAGCAATAGAACCGAGAGTATAAACATGGTGAATCGCTTCTTGATCCATGATCGATCGACTGCATCTGAAAGAGCGAGTGATTTTATTTCTACGAATGCTTGATCCATCATCCCATCAATTAGATTAACTGACATACCGACAATCTTTCCAGCGGCCTGGAATTGCAGGGTGGAAATAAGTTTATTGCGCAGTTCCGGGTGCTGTGCCTCCACTTCCAAGCCAACGTCCTCTGCAGAGAGCTGTTTTTTACTTTTCCTTAAGGGTCCTTTGGCGAACCATATAAATCCGTATACCAATGCACCCACCCATACCAGCAGTCGTATAAGGAAAGGTATGCGTGTAAAGAAATCGACCAGGAATAATCCCAAGGTAGAGAATAATAGAACCGTGATAAATATAAAGACCCCTTCATAAAAAGCTTGTCTGCGCATACGACTGCCGACTGCATGCAATTCTTTTTCGAGAGAGTCTGTTTCCTGTCGCCGTTTCATGGTAGATCCTTACGTTTTCTTAAGAACCACTCTAGAGATGCTGCACATGTAATAATTAAGAGCATGAGCCATGTATCCCAGATTGTTTTTTCGATCACATTTCGCGACAATGTTATATTCTTCTTTATTTTTTCAGCCAGTGTAGCTAAGGCATTTAATTCGATAAATTCCCCACCTGATGCTTCCGCCATATTAGTCAGTATTTTTTTCTGCATGGCAGGGTTTTCAAATTCAAAGCGTGGTTCACTAATTGACAGGGTCACTTGCTCTTCATTCTCATACGATGCAACTTTAATTTCCCAGGGGCCCTTTTTAAGAAAAATTGCACCATCAAACATTCCCTTCTTATTGGCCGATGCATGAAACTCAAATTCCTCTTCATCACCTGTATCTTTGTTTTGTGCAATCAGCGTAATTTGTTCATCCCGTACAGGCATGTAGTCTGGCGTTAAAACCTTTACCGACATATCGATTTTTTCACCTACAGTAAAATCCTGCCCTTGGGTATTTATTTGTACGCGCTTAAGATTTCCCAATAGATGGGGCAAGCCCATGAACTGAATCGTCTGAGCCCAGAATCGATTGGTATAGCGGTTACCAATTTTATAACGCCAACGCCAAATGGAATTTATCCCCATAAATAAAACCTGCCCCTTACCATAACGATGCATAGCGATCAATGGGATCTTGCCATATTCATTTGAACGATAGCTATGTTCTGCTAGAGCAATGGCAGATGGTTTCAGTCGCTTAATCCCAGTGTAATACCAGTACTGCTTAGGTAACTTTGGCCATAAGGCTTCATTTTCATCAGGCAATGGTTTCAAGCGGGTAATGTTATGAAAGCGCCCCTCCCGGGTGAGTTTCAATGAGAATCCTTTGGTAAATGTTCGCTTTGTATCCAGCGTCTGATCTTCAGAGATCGATTCAAATTGAACCGGCATCATATCCCCGATGGGTGTATTGGCAAACGTCCCCGGCGTACCTGCCGTAGAACTGATCATAATCATTGATCCACCACTTTTGGCGATATAATCCCGAATCTTTTTCATTTTATTACGATCGAAATAATTTGATCTTATGTTGTTAAAAATAATGCAGTCGAAGTCTTTGTTTAATGTTTCGATGGGAAAACGTGAAAGGAAATCTTTTTCATTTCGACTACGCCTTGGGTCACCCCGCCGAATAAAGACTTTGGTATCGATACGTTTATCCTGATCCAACAAGCCTTTTAAGTAGCGATATTCCCAACTGGGATTTTCAACAACCAGCAAAATGCGAATGGCACTATCAATCACCTTGAGTTGTTTCTTAAAAATATTATTTTCGACGAAGTATTCGTTCGCTTGTTTTTCTGCTTCTACCTTAAAATTGAAGTCACCCACTTTTTCTGCTTTAATGACAAAGTTTTTCGTGAATACTCCATCCTGAGCAATGACCGTACCCGAGCCCACTTTTTCCTCGCCCAGGTGCAGTTCAATAGGAATCGATGTACCCTCTAAAGCTGAACTTTTAAAACTGACTTCCACAGCAATTTCTTCATCTTTAAATATAAGGTCGGGAATTTTCACATCGGTGATATTAATATCCACTGCCTGGGGTAGACCGATACCTATGGGGAATAAACGTATTTTCTTTTTACCTAAGTCCTGGGCAACGAGTGCGGGCTCTTCTCCTTTATTATTGCCGCCATCCGTTAATAATATTATCGCAGCGAGTGGGTGCCCCTTGAGGTCATGCTCCACTTGGCGCAGAGCCCCGCCCAAGCGCGTAACATCGCCTTTTGCTGCAGGTACTGTTATTCGACCATCCTCGTCTTCGAGATCCGTTTGTGTGGCACTCTTGTCAAAGGAATAAAACTTGATCGAATAGTTTTTCCTAAATTTTTTAATCAGGTCCAGTTCCTGATTATTCAGAATGCCTTCGACAATTTTGTTTCGCGACATGCCACGCGCATCTTCAGTGCTTGAGCCTGTCGCATCTGCGACAGTATCCAGATAGCTACTTGATGCCCCCTTTTCTGTTAATTCCATACTACGTGAGCTATCGACCAAGATTGCGATGTGGCTTTTGGGTTCAATCATACGGTCGAGAACAAGCGAGGGTTGCAGGAATGTTAAAATCAAAAAGACATAGGTTGTAAACCTGAGAAAAGCCAGCAGCCCACGGTAGCCCTGGTGCATATCCGGCGCTTCCCGTTTATAAATTTTATAACAATATATTCCAATAAAAATAATGAGGAATGCGATAATCCATGCGGGTACGCCAAAGTTAAAGGCAATACTAAAGTCCAATACTTCGGCAGTATTTTCAATACCAAATAACCAATCGAGTATACGTGTTTTCATAATGCACGCCTCGCTATTTTATGGGCCAATAAATTTTCGGCTATCCAGAAAAGCATTGCCAGTGTCAACAACCATAGAGCCAGGTTGGGTGTTGCTTTAACGCCTTTCGCAGCAACAGACAAATCTGAACTGCTATCAACCGTAATATTGCTCGCTTCATAGAGACCTTTTAATTGTTCGACACCCAGCGCATTAATACGACTTTCCCTATGATTTAAATTCACCGAGAAGAGGCGCTTGTCTGTAGCATCTTCCGTATTAACAAGTGTGTAAAATCCCGGTGTGGATAAGGTGCCTATATCTATTTTATATTCATCCCCTGCATCTTTGAGTACTGAGACCGTGCGTTTTTCCTGCATTGGATTTGTCAGTTCATAGTTGGCGCGTGAGCGTTGCCAGTTTACGGGAAGCTCAAGGCTCTCACCTGTGATATTGCTGCGTTGTTTTGTTTCGTCTTTCTGCAGGTACTTGGTGGTCTGGTGAATGAAAGCAAGGAATGCAGGCCGTGCGGCAAAGTTATTCCAGCTCAAATCTGCACTGGTACCAACAACAATTGCATGACCTCTACCAAACTTGAAATCCACAATCGATGCCAGTTTATTGTTTTCACGATCCTTTACTTGAGCCAACGGTATGGCACGCTTTTCATCACCCACTTGAAATCCAAACGTTCGATAGATATTCACAGCGGCCATATAATTCACTTTGCCATCGACAATGTTTTGCCATATCGGATGTTCTTTATTTGATAGTTCTATCATTAATGGCAAGTCTTTACCTTTATCGCTATGACGCACCAACTCTGTGGCAAGTGGCCATGCAAATAAGCCCTCACCTTTTCGGTAAAGGTTTGAATTAAAAACATCTGCATTTGTTGTCTTACCCATAAAGAAAATGACCCCGCCACCTTCTTTTACATAGGTCTCTAATACATTCACCTCGCCAGAACTGAGCCCAACTACATCGGAAATAACGACCAGTTCATAGTCGCTTTAAGAGTGTGTAACAAGGTCCTGCATACCAATGTGCTCAAAGAGGTAAAGCGCCCGCGGATCTTTCGAACGTTCCTCATAGGGATTCAATGCCAACTCAATAAAATCCGTTGCCTTGGCTTCACCGGCAATGGGTGACTGGTCAGTAATGGATAGAATTTTCAATTGATCGAATGCATTAAATGCTAGGTACGCTTTATTATCTGCTGGGTTAGAGTCCTGAGCGATTTGCAATACTGCCCTGTGAGCACCCGGATCATCGACCGTATAGGACATGTAAACTTTCGCACTTTGGTTTGCTGCAATTGAAACCGTGCTACTTTCAGCCGTTTGCCCATCAATAATCAGATCGATGGCTGCGTCCTTTATGGCTGTAGCACCATGGTTTTGCAGCGACCCAATAAAAAATCCTTTTTGACCGGAGCGAACGGCGCCTTGTGCAAGCGATAAGTCTGCCACAGATATATTTTCTGCGATAGGATCGCTAACCGGAATAAAAATGATTTGGCTTATTTCTTCCAGTTTGGACAATTCAGCTTTTAAGCTTTCTGTGGGTTCAGCCCAGTCGGACGATTGAAAGTCGGAGATAATAAATGTTGTCTTTGCGGCTTGTTTGGATTTGTCGATCACGCTGATTGTATTTGAAATCATGCGTTTACTATTCCCTGCCATGAAACCGGGTTTTAATTCAGTGATTGTTGTTTTGAGAAGTTCATGGTCGCTGGAAAAACTTCCAACAATGACATCGGAATTTTCACTGCCAAGGATAAGCGATATGCCATAATTAGCTGGCAAGGTATCGATGATTGAAAGTGCCCGTTCTTTTGCAGTCTCAAATCTGTCCTGTGCGCCTCGTCGGGTGGCCATGGAGTATGTATCATCCAGAACAATAATTGCATCGCCTGAGGATCCCAACCAGGATACACCTGATTTTGTATTCAGTGCAGGTCTGGCAAGTGCCAAGGCAAGGCAGATAAACATCAAAACCCGCAAGAGCAATAAGAGTAAGTCTTCGATTTGAATCTTTCTTTGCTGCTCTTCGATAATTTCCTGGAGAAATTCCATTGCCGCCCATTCCATTTCTTTCACTTTATGCTTTTGCAATAAGTAAATAATTATGGGCAAGCTGATGAGTGCCAGGCCGGGTAAAAGAGCTGCATTTAGAAATGAAAACATAGTTAACGAACGATATGGGTTAAACGTGAGCCAAGGTAGCTCATAAGAGTTTCTTCAATCGGCTTAGCAGTATTTACCTGGACATATTCTGCACCCACCTTATCACAGTTTTCCCTTAGTTTTGCGATATGATTTGTCATTTTTTCCAGATACGCTTTACGAATCTG
>JABSQK010000814.1 GCA_013215875.1 Lentisphaeria bacterium | reverse complement strand
TGAGAGTACTGATCGTCAAAGGTTCCAAACCCTTTTCCACTTTCACGACTAAAGCCGGCCCGCGCAACACGTCGGCTCCCAAGGTAAAACTCAAAAGAAATAGCAACCCAAACATTTTTCTCATCATAATCTCCCTTTTTATATATGACTTCGTTTTATCTTTTTAGTTCCAATGAATATGAGGCCCCACATTTTTTATTTTTTTAACATACTCGAATTCTAGAAAAAAGAACAGACACGATTTTGGTTTATTTTTTGAAAGCGGTAATTGCTAAAGCGTTCATATTTACAGGCTAGTGAGTGACAATTTGCATTTTTAGATTAACTTAGGACCATATGAAAAAACGATTTTTAGTATTTAGCTGTTGTCTGCTTTTTGCCTGCAGCCCGACCGTGCCAGAAGAAAAAACCTTCCTGCTCATTTGGGGTGGCGAACGGGCCCACGGCAATGGCGAGTTCAACCGGCCGCGTGGTTCCATTTATGACAAAGCGAATAACCTGATCTACATTGTGGATTGGGATGGGCGCATACAAAAGTTTGCAATCGAGGGTTATAAACACCCGATTACCGGCAATGCGATTAATGAAGGGCAATTCCTCGGCTCGTGGATAATGCCCAAGGTGAAAAATGGGAAACCGGAAGATTTATGCCTGGATAAGGACGGCAATCTTCTGGTAACAGATACGCACTATAGCCGGATCGTGCGCTTTAGCCCCAAAGGCAAAGTGCTGGATACCTTTGGCAAATATGGTGGCGGCGAAGGGGAATTCATTTACCCGGTGGGAATCTGTATCGATAAGCTAGGAAATATCTATGTCTCTGAATATGGCGATAACAACCGTATTCAAAAATTCACCCATGAGGGAAAATTCTTGATAAGTTTTGGGGGTTTTGGCAATGCGGTGGGAAAATTTCAACGCCCATCCGGTATCGCCATTGGCCCGGATGAACGTTTATATGTCTCGGATGCTGTGAACCATCGCATACAGGTATTTACTCTGGATGGCGAATTTGTAAAAAGCATTGGCCAGCAAGGCCGTAAGCTGGGTGATATGACGTATCCCTACGATGTGTGCTTTAAGGGCGGCTATATGTATGTGCTGGAATATGGTGGACCCCGGGTTCAAAAAATGACGCTCGATGGGGTTGGCATTGAGTTTATTGGCTCGGCTGGAACGGGTGATGGACAGTTTGCTTCGCCATGGCGTTTTTCTAAGGTAAATGAATATCTGTTCATTTCGGATACGGATAATAGTCGCGTGGTTAAGATTCTATTTTAGCCTCTTTAGCTAATCACCCATTTGATATTTTCGGGTACAAGCTGCGCCTGCAGGATTGAGTCGAATTCCTTATTCAGGCATTTTTTTTCTTTGCCTGAAAAGCTGTCAATAATTTCTTTCGCGCCCTGGAAGTTAACTGTCACTGGCAGTTTGTTTTTTGTTCCTGGTTCGAGGCGATGCTTTAGTTCATCGATGACCGAATGTTTAATTTTCACAATGCTGTCGCAGAGTTGGTTGAGGTTCGGATAAAGCTGCAGTTCGGGTAAAATATTTGGCCCCCAGTCTTTGGTTAAGGTCGTGAGCTCAGCATTGAGCTGCAAGGCTGGAAAGAGCATAGAAATGGATTTAATCTTAAGAATTCCCCGGCCAATGAGGCGAATTTGCTCGTCGTGGCAAAATGAAGAAAATTCCTTGTGGTGTATGAGCCAATAGGAGTCTGGCGACCTGGGTCTCTGCAAATTAAACCAGGTATTTCGTGCGAGCTCTAAAACAAAGCCGCGGCTGCAATTATTGAAGCCGAGTTTATCAAACTGAGCAAGTACCATGGAGCTTAATTGTGGCACAGGTTTGGCAATAAAAAACGGGTCCTCATGCAGCATTTTAGTTATGTCTACAGAATAAGGATCGACCATTTTATCGCGACTGTTTTCAGGGTAGCTAGCAGATGTCATATTCTGAAATGCCGTGGAGAGCCCGTGTAAGCCCGAATCAGTTAAGACCTGCAAAACCATGCTGTTTACCTGATCGCGATTGACGGTTTCCTGATTGTTCACATAGTTGATGACGATATCTATAATATCGCCGGGAAGTTCGCAATCTTCGATGGATGCATCGAGGCAACTTTGCCATAGTATTTCGTGTAATTCATCGAGGTCGAGAAATTCGAAGTCGCCGTCTTCGCGCTGCAATAAAATTTCCCCTGCCTGTAGTCGTATCATTTTTGCCTATCTGATAAGTTCCGAATTTCATTTATGAATTGGTCGATATCTTTAAACTTTTTGTAGACAGATGCAAATCGCACATAAGCGACTTCATCGAGATTTTCGAGTTCAGCCATGACCATCGCTCCAAGTTTTTCCGAGGGAATCTCGTTCATGCCTTCTGTTTCCAGATTGTTTAGTATCACTTGCACAAGTTCGTCAATTTGCTCCTGATTTACAGGGCGCTTATAGCAGGCTTTTTCTATGCCATCGCGCAGCTTTTGGGGATTGAAATCATCTCTGCTCTTATCGCGCTTTATGACATAGAGCTCACTGGGGACAATTTCCTCGATGGTAGAAAAACGATATGAGCACTCCAGGCATTCACGACGCCTGCGAATGGAACGGCCGTTTTTAGAAACACGGCTGTCAAGCACCTTTATCTCTTTGCAGTCGCATTTAGGGCAGCGCATTGAGTACCCCGTCTTTGATGGATAATTTGATCCGTTCAATATTTGTTGCCCGGCCGCTGTCGCCATCAAATTCAACAACCGCACCGTGAATGGTAATTTGGTCGTCCTCAACAAGAAAGCGTGATGGTATTCCCGTACTAAAGCGTTTGACCACCGGGGCAATCTTGCGGCCGAGGATGGATATATCGCTGCCGACCATGCCGAGGTCTGTAATGTAAGCTGTGCCGCCCGGAAATACCTGTTCATCGGCAGTTTGCACATGTGTATGGGTACCAAAGACACAGGTCACACGGCCCTCAAGATAACGCCCCATGGCAATTTTTTCGCTGGTGGCTTCGCCGTGTATGTCTAAAAATATGGTCGATGTCTGCTTTGATACTTCCTCCACAATGCGGTCGGCATATTCAAAGGCATTGCTGGATTCTATTTTCATGAAGACAGTTGTCAGTAAGTTGATAACGGCAATTTTTCCACCGATAGGAATATTGTATATCGCATAGCCTTTACCGGGTAAATTCGTATGCATATTGGCTGGTCGCAGGCAAAATGGCATCCGTGTGATCTGCTGAATAAAGTCCTTTTGGTCCCAGACATGGTCACCACTGGTGATTACATCGACGCCGCTTTTATGTAAATCTCTACAGCCACTTTCACTTAAGCCAGCACCGCCTGCCATGTTTTCGCCATTGGCAATTACAAAGCATGCATTGTGCTGTTTTCGCAAATTTTGAATTTCTTTTTGAACGGCTTTTCGGCCTGCTTTGCCGACGATATCACCGATTAATATTATTTTCATAGTTCCTCATATAGTCCTTTATTCACTGTAGCTGTCATTCCAGTTCCAGCAAGCCTCTATTTTTCACTATTTGCAGGCATCATTGAATAAAATATGCACTACATTGAGGCCTTCAATTCATCATTTCCTAAGACATAAAAAGGCGTATTCAGGCTAAATAATACAGTGCATCCGTGAAATCCTGCTTGATTTTCCGCTTAAGTGTAGCATAAATACGAAGATGAATTATTACTTTTGGGATATGGACAATACAATTATTAATAATGATTGTGATATGTCATGGAAACAGTTTCTTATTGCTGCTGGTAGGGCACCTGAATCTGCTCTGCTATTGTCTGAGCGATATTACTGGCAGTACGAGAAAGGAGAGCTCCAGGTT
>JABSQK010000813.1 GCA_013215875.1 Lentisphaeria bacterium | reverse complement strand
TTCAGCTACAGCAGCTGAGTTAGAGCAGCTAAGTATTCTGCAAATAGGTCATGCTACCTATCCTAAAGCACGTCGCGGATTGGGTGAACATATTCATGTAAATGCTTATGAAATATGCTATTTACGAAAAGGGCGTATGCACTGGTGGTTAGATAACCCTGAGCGGCAATATGTCGTTGAAGCAGGCGACTTCACAGTCTGTCCACCGAATACGCCACATGGAGGGGTGGATAATATACATGAGGCTTGTGATCTCTATTGGCTGAATTTGGATTTTGATAGCTTTAGGCGGGAGACGGACCTTGGCGAAGCAGTCTATAAGCAACTCGAACAGCAGTTGATGGCAGCGCCACCAAGCTTCTCCGGAGATAGGCGAGCGGTCGATTGTTTTGAGCAAATCTTACAGGCGATAGAAAATCCCGGGTCATTAAAGTTGATGCGTATTCGCAGTGCGCTGAGCCAATTATTAATCTCCTTGTCTGATGCATTACGCAAACAGGCGATGGGAGAAAAGGAAAAGGATCCGCGTATCCAACGCGTCTTGAATCACATAGCTGAGGATGTGTGTTTTTTTGATTCTGTAGATCAGATGGCTGACTTTGCTTGTATCAGTCCCAATAGATTTATTACTACCTTTCGCAAAGTGACTGGCTATTCACCAATAGATTTTTTATGTCGTGAAAAAGTTCGTCATGGCAAAGACATGTTACTGGATGTACGGCGACCGATTACTGACATAGCCTTAAGTCTCAATTTTTCGAGTACGCAATATTTCGCGACCCTTTTTAAAAAGCATACAGGTATGTCACCAACACAATATCGCAAAGAAAGCCTTATGTAATTAAATCTGCTGTCATTAAATGTGGAATAAGCATATGGTTTATAAAAATAAAGGCTTCACAGTATCATTGCCGCTGTTAGATTTCATATGGAGCTAACAATGATCAAACTCATTACTCGCGGCGATGACAGTGGTAGCGCGCAATCTGCAAATAAAGCAATATTGGACGCTTATGTGCATGGCAATTTAAAGTCGACATCAATTATGGTCCCTACTCCTCATTATGCGGAAGCAGTATCATTATTTAAAGACCATTCTGAATTTGAAATTGGTTTGCATGCGACGATAACTGATGAATGGGATGCGCCGCGCTGGGGACCGGTTTTGCCAGCGGCCGATGTTTCCAGTCTTGTGTATGATGACGCTACTTTTTTTACTGACTGCGTTCAACTGTGGGAACGGTATGGTGGTGATGAACAAGATCAGCGTCCATCTAATGATGAAATTATGAATGAGATTAGTGCGCAATTAGACACAGTGCGCCAGGATGGTTTGCACATTGCCTATCTAGACACACATATGGGTTTTGATTGGTTCCATGGTTTGTCTGAACGTTTGCAGGAGTTTTGTAAGGCTGAGGGTATTATTTACGGTAATGCGATGGATCAGATTTCTCCGATTCCACAAGTCGAGGGTGAATTTGATACGCCAGTCGATCAATTAATTGATCGACTGGCGTATCAAATTCACCCTCGACTTGTGGAATC
>JABSQK010000812.1 GCA_013215875.1 Lentisphaeria bacterium | reverse complement strand
ATGGATTTTTTATTGAAACGCATCCAAATCCAGACGAGGCGAAATCTGACGGACCAAATTCTGTGATATTATCCGAAATGGAATCATTATTAGCAAAGGGGAAAGCGATACATGAACTGGCCAGAAGCAGTTAGTAAAATTACCACGGTCATACTGGATATAGATGGGGTAATGACGGATGGACGCATTGGTTATGGCGACCATGAAAATATGAAATTCTTCAGCATTCAGGATGGCCATGCCATAAAAATGGCCATAAAAGCAGGCTATAAACTCGGCGTCATTTCCGGTCGTGCCGATGCCGCCAACAAACGGCGCACGGAAGAATTGGGCTTTCACTTTGTCTGCCTCGGCGAAGCCAATAAACTTGAAGCCTTGCACAGATGCCTGAATGAGAATAACTTAGAAGCAGACGAATGTATCTTTATGGGTGACGATGTTATCGATATAAAGGTCATGAAAAGCGTCGGCATCGGTGTGGCAGTGCATAATGCTGTAGATGAAGTTAAAGCACACGCCGATGTCATCACAAAAGCCTGCGGCGGTAATGGTGCCGTCCGTGAAATTCTTGTTCGCCTTATGAAAGACCAGGAGCGTTGGGATGAAGCTATGCAAGCTTATCTGCCTTAGTATCATTTTTTTTAGTGCCTGCCTCTCAGCAGACGATATTCTCAGCAATAAAACGATAAAAATGAAGAATTATACCCTGCGTGAGCTCCATGAAGATGGTAGCCTGGCATGGATTATTTTTGGACGAACAGGCTATATATCCGGCGATCAGCTCGTGCTCCAAAGCGCCCGAGTCGAATATTACCCGAAAGGCAGCAAAGGGCAGGATAAATTTATCATCTTCAGTCCTAAGTTTATCTACAATAAGAAAACGCGCATGGGGCGCTCAAACGAAAAAGTGCAAATTCGTAGTAACAATATGATCATTACAGGTATAGGTTGTGATATAGATATGAATAAAAAAGAAATAACCATACGAAAAAATGTGAAAACAATCTTTTTTCGAGACAACAGAAACCTAAACGGGAAGAAATAAATCATGAGACTATTCAAACTTATCTGTATTCTCTTCGCAAGCCTGTCAGTCGCAGGAGAAATCACCATCGTGCATGCGGATCACACAAAAGCCACCCTTAAACCTCAAGGGGAAGCCATTTTAACTGGAAATGTAAAGGTTAAAGACGGAGCCGCAATGATCACTGCGGACAAAATGATCGCCTATTACCGGAATTCGACATGTTATAAAGTCGTTACGACTGGGAATGTGACCATTATAAAGCAGGATAAAACTGCCCGTGGAGATATTGCCATATTTTATCCCCTTCTAAATGAGGCTGAACTCAAGGGGAAACCCGTAAAACTGACCAGCAAAGGGATAAAAGCTGAAGGCGAAATTATCACTTATGATGCAAATAAAAAAGAAATATGCATCGAAAAAATGAACGCAGTAATCACCAAAAAAGACATGAAAAAAACGAAATGATGACTCACTGTGAAAATTTGTCACATTTTTTCAAAATGAACCTAAAACCATCTCGAGAAAAAATTTGTCAAGAGAAATTATGAGAGTATAGTTGTATACGATGAGTATGAAAAAAATCATTCTTTCAATAGGGCTTATAATTAGCGTAGTCCCGTATCTCAGCGCTGACGAAACAAAAAAAGAAGCGCCTCCGAAAAAAGAAGCGCCTCCAAAAAAAGAAGCGCCTACAAAAAAAATAACGCCTCCGAAAAAAGAAGCGCCCAAAAAAAAATTAACTCCCATCACCCTTAATGCGAGCTCCATGACGCTTGTTACAGGGGAACCAGGGGAACCTTCATTCGCCAAATGCATTGGCAATGTGGTCATAAGCGATGGCGAAATGACCCTCAAGGCAGATGTGGTATATGCATATCTCAAGCAGGGAAAAGCCAAAGCGAAAAATGCCTCTACGAATGATTCAAAAGAAACCAAGAGTTCTGGTCCTGGCGGTGGTTATAAGATAGAAAAAATCGAAGCGACGCAAAATGTCCGCATCTTTAGTGGCGATGATATTGCTACGGGTGGAAAAGTTATTTATGATGTGACCAAAGGTGTGGCCGTATTAACGATAAATCCTGTCCTTAGAAAGCCGGGTATAACTTTTAAGGGCGACAGAATACTTTATTATCGTGGACAGAACAAACCGTTGCAAGCGGATGGCAATGTGCAAATGGTACTGGATGATCCCAAGATGATAAAAAAGCATAAAAAGAAAAACGAAACCAATGAAAAGAGTGCTGATCCTGACAAAAAGGAAAAGGCTGTGCCAGAAGAAAAGGCTGTGCCAGAAGAAAAGCCTGTGCCAAAAGAAAAGGCTGTGCCAGAAGAAAAATCTAAAGAAAAAGAAAAAACTGACGAAAAGAAAAAGCTTGAATGACAGCGACTGCTGAAAAAGAAGATTGCCTTCTGTTTGCAGAAGGCCTGGTGAAAACATACGGGAAAAACACCGTTGTGAAGGGCGTAGATTTAAAGATAAACGCTGGCGAAGTCGTCGGGCTTTTAGGACCAAATGGAGCAGGAAAGACAACATCATTTTATATGATTATAGGGATCGTACAACCGGATGCAGGGACCATACTTTTTAAGGGAAAAGATGTTACAAAACTACCCATGTACAAACGTGCACGCCATGGCATGGGATATCTCGCTCAAGAACCCTCTATCTTTCGGAAAATGACAGTGGAAGATAACATACTGTGCATTCTAGAGACCCTCAATATCAGCCGTAAAGAACGCAAAGAACGAGCAAAACATTTACTTGACGGGCTGGGACTCACCCGCTTGGCAAAACAAAAAGCAATGACCTTAAGCGGTGGTGAAAGACGACGATTGGAAATAACCCGTGCTCTGGTCACAGACCCGAGCTTCATCCTTCTGGATGAACCCTTTAGCGGGGTGGATCCTAAATCTGTATCAGAGGTACAGAAGATTATTTCGAAGCTTAGGGATATGGGTCTTGGTATATTAATTACAGACCACCAGGTCCGTGAAACACTCGAAATCGTAGATAGAGCGTACATAATGAAAGATGGTAAAACATTAAAAGAAGGCACCAGTGACTTTCTTCTTAATGACCAGCAAACAAGGGAGGAATATTTCGGCGAAGACTTCAAAGTATAAAAGCTGTGCATTGCATGGCAACTAACTTAACCTTCAAACATAATAAAAGGAGCAATGGTATGGAAAAAATTATTTCAGCTCGCCATTTTAATTTATTCGAAGAGAACAAGGATCATGTCTATCAAAGACTATCTGAGTTTGAAGGACGAACGGATCTACTCACTTCTGTTAGAGCCGTAATTGACTACAACAAACATTCCAATACGTTTCATGCTGAAATCGTGTTGCATGGAAATCACATAAACATAGAAGCAGATTCAGAAGGCGATGAACTCATTGCTGTATTTGAAAAAGTCTACCATAAAGTTGATAAGCAACTGAGAAAACACATCGACAAGATGCAAGATCATAAAAATATGTCGATATCTGACCTGGAGATGGAATTCGCAGAGAATAGGGAACTCAGCGAAATTGAAATTGAGGAAGAGGTCCTCGATTCATACTAAACGAACTTTAAACTGTGCCGAGGATTAAACCCCTCGGCTTTTTTGTTTTTAAAGTATCTAGCGAAATACTTAAAGTTGCCTCCGGCGGTTCAAGCCCAAAGTGCTTGGTGAGCTGCAAGCGAACGAGCATGTAAGTATCCTTAAGACCGGTGTCGGTCTTAAAAATCTCCTATTGCTTATCCATGCTAGCGAAATACTTAAAAACTGCTCAATATAAAATAAGACCAATAGTGAGCTCAAACAGCAATAAATTCGTGATTTTTATTGCTTTTTTTAAGGATTATCAGTATAGTTATATAAATGGGAAATATATGATCAGCCATGCCTGATTATGAACATGAGGAAGGTCTACTTTATCAACATAATCGATAGCTTTTGAAGTTTAGCGGTTACCAGAACGGTTACTGTTTTGACCGGAGCCACCGGGCTTATTGGGCCTGCGACCCCAGGCATTCTTTTTCTTTGCATTACCGGAACCTCCACCGCCAGAACTTTTGCCGCCGGATCCACCACGACCTTCACCGCCACTAGAATCACCAGATTTTTTAGAGCTAGAACCACCACGGTTTTCACCACCACCGCTAGAACCACCACGATTTCCTCCACCACCGCTACGTTGGCGGCTTCGATTGCGCCCACGACCGCGATTGCGGCTGTTGGAATCAGACGATTTTTCAGAATCATCTGTTTCTGATTGGGTCGCTTGTGAATAACCCTCGATTTTCTTTACAGGAATATCCTTCTTCAGGAGCCGTTCAATGTCTTTT
>JABSQK010000811.1 GCA_013215875.1 Lentisphaeria bacterium | reverse complement strand
ATAGATATATTAAAATATATGACAATCCTATGGCATCAAACAAGGAAGTCTCATACTACATCCGGAATCAAAACCGTGGTAATGTTAAATTTGGTATCGACCTTCGCGGTGGACATGAGTTCATCGTTGTATTTGATACAAAAGATATCGATAACATCGAAAAGACCAGAGATGATATTATTACAGTTATTCGTAAACGTATTGACCGTTACGGTGTGACAGAACCTGAGATTCGTCCCGCTGGCCCCAACCGTATCAGCATTATCACCCCGAGTGTTGACCCGGCAGAAATTGCCTCTGTTCGAAAACTCATCTACGAATCCGGTAGACTCGAATTCCGCATTGTCCACCAGGAAAATGATGACTGGTTAACTAAAGATAAACAACCACCATATAATAAGGTGGACAAAACCGACTACGAAAAAATTCCACTGCAGACTACTGATGATTTTGGTAATACCTCAACGAGCTACCTTTGGGTGGAAACAAAAGATGCTATGGTTACCGGTGATGATGTAAAAGATGCCTTCCCTACTCGCAGTGAATTTGGTGCCTGGAATATTTCCATGCAATTTAACGGTTCAGCAAGAATGGGCGAATTAACTTCTAAAAATATTGGTAGACGCATGGCTGTTGTTTTGGATGGCGTCGCAAAAAGTGCACCGACAATTCAAGGAACTTTTAGCAGCAGCGGTCAAATTACTGGTAACTTTACACAGCAGGAAGCAAGTCAATTGTCCATCGTCATCAGTGGTGGTAGTCTTGCCACCGCACTGAATGAAGATGCGGGTAGTGAAAATTCCACAGATCCGACATTAGGAGCATCGACAATTAGCGCGGGCAAATTTGCCTGTGTACTTGGTATGGGCTTAATGTTGCTATTCATGATTATTTATTATCGCTTCTCCGGTTTTATCGCAGTCATTGCCCTGACAATAAATATCTTGTTAATATTCGGTACCCTGCCTATTCTTAAAGCAGCACTGACACTGCCAGGTATTGCAGGAATCCTGCTAACAATTGGTATGGCAGTCGATGCGAATGTTCTTATTTTTGAGCGTATTCGTGAAGAAATACGCAATGGCAAAAACATTATTACTGCGATTCGCAATGGTTATGGCCGGGCTTTCATTACAATTTTAGATGCAAATTTAACCACCCTCTTTACTGCCTTCTTCCTTTTCAAATATGGCAGTGGCCCTATAAAAGGTTTCGCGGTTACACTCTCTGTAGGTATCCTCGCAAGTATGTTCACCGCCCTGTTTATTACTCGCTGGATCTTTGATTTCCTTGCACAGCTTAAAATACTCACAACTGAAAATATGAGTAAGTTTATGCCAAGCAAAAAAGAAATGGGCAAGGAAATACAATTTGTAAAATACCGTATGACCTCAGTAATTCTCTCGTCTTTACTTATCATCACTGCCATTGCCAGTCTGACAATGCGTGGAAAAACCGCACTCAATGTGGACTTAACAGGTGGTACAAAAGCGACCCTGACATACCAGGACAGTAAGAAGGCGCCCGATATAGATGATGTTTCCGCTTTTATTAAAGAGCTCGATTATAAAAACCCACGCTGTAGTTACAAGGGATTTGGTGAAGCAAAAGTTCTTGAAATTGTTTTACAGGAAAATATAAAAGATGCGGATCAAATATTATCCAAAAAGCTAAACGGCAAGTTTGCATCAGCAGGATTTGGCGCTGGTTCGACCAACAAAGTGGGTAGTTTGGTAGGTAAAGACTTTAGAGATAAAGCCATGCTATCGATTTTCTTTGCGCTCATTGCGATCATCCTCTACATCAGTTTCCGTTTTGAATTCAGCTATGCACTCGGTGCGGTTGCTGCACTGATTCATGATGTACTCGCTTGTATGGGCATATTCCTCATCTTCCCAGAGCGCCAGATTTCCTTAACAGTCGTTGCCGCAGCATTGACTATTATCGGGTATTCGCTAAATGATACCATCGTGGTATTTGACCGCATGCGAGAAAATGACGAACTGCTTAGAAAGAAGAAAAACTTTTTCGATATCGTCAATCTCAGTATCAATCAAACATTGAGTCGGACAGTAATTACATCTGTAACCACTCTTATTGTGGTTATTTCATTGCTCATCTTCGGTGGTGGCGCAATTAATGACTTTGCCTTCTTAATGTGTGCTGGCATACTCGTAGGAACATACTCATCGATCTTTGTAGCATCTCCTGTAATGGTCTATTTCCATCAGCGTAATGCAGGAAGCGACATAGACGCCTCGAGCTGATGACCACGAAAGAAAAGCAGTCGGACTCATACGAACATGTGGGACCGTCGCGCAATAAGGCTCCGGCAATGTTTGACCGCATCTCCGGTACTTACGACCTACTCAACCATCTCTTATCATGTGGCATCGATGTTATGTGGCGCAAACGCCTGGCACGAAAACTGAAAAATAAAAAGCTCGATGTCATTGTCGATCTGGCTACAGGTACCGGCGACCAAATACTTACACTGTTAAAACTTTACCCTGAGATTCAATATGCCTACGGCATTGATATGTCCTTTGGCATGTTGTCGGTGGGACAGGAAAAGGTTAAAGAAAAGAATCTCGACAGCAAAATCAAGATGATCCATGGCGATGCTTTAGCTATCCCCATTGCGTCGAATTCTGTAGATGCAGTCAGCATTTCATTTGGCATTCGCAATGTTATAAACGTGGAAGACGCCCTGGCTGAGATGCAGCGCATCGTTAAACCCGGTGGTTCTGTATTAATCCTTGAATTCGGTATACCCAAAAGTTCGATCATCAAATTTGGTTACCTGCTCTATTTTCGAAAAATATTGCCCTTTATTGGCTCGATCATTTCAGGCGATAAAAAAGCCTATGGCTACTTAAACCAAACCGTTGAATCATTTCCATATGGTACTGATTTTAAAGACTTGATGACAAAGGCAGGCTTTAGTACTGTAGAGGCCGATTCCCTCTCATTTGGCATTGCTTACATCTACCACGGGCAGAAGAATGTCGATTCATGAAGACTTAACGGCAACAGTCCATAAACTAATAGAGCTAAACGAATCAAAAAAAATCACCCGCTGCGCCCTGCCCTTAACTGATACTAATTACACTGTGCTCAACTGGCTGGACCATCAGAACTTCGATGAGAAGATTTATTTATCTGACCGCAATGACCGTCTTGAAATGGCCAGTGTGGGTATAGCAGATGAAATACACCATAAAACTGAACAACGCTATGACGATGTCTACGGGCAAATACAGGACCGTTTTGCTGAAACAAATGGGGATATCAAGTATTTTGGCGGCTTCAGCTTCTTTCAAACGGACTCGTTTCCAGAACACTGGCAATCGTTTCGCGGCAGTCGATTTATCTTGCCCGTGTTTGAATTGCAGCGCGTAAAAGAAACTGGCTTAACAATCCTGTTTACCAATATAGTGAAGCAAGACACTGTTGAAGAGACCCTAAAAAAGTACGACGCGCTTATTCAGCTCCTGGTATTTTCAATTTCTGAAACTGCCCCGCTTAATCTAAAGCTGCTAGATCGCCAGGATTGTCCCGATAAGGAGCAATGGTTGAAATCTATCCATACGGTGCACGAACATCTTTCTAACAGTGACTTAAATAAAGTGGTTCTTGCCAGAGAATCCGACTTCGAATTCGATGCGGATATTCCGATACTCTCACTGATGTCTGAATTAAAGAGTATCAGCCCCGACTGCTTTCATTTTATTATGCAAACAGATTCTAAGCATGCCTTTATTGGCGCCACCCCTGAGATGCTCTATTACCGCAAGGAGAATCAGATTCAAGGAGAAGCCCTGGCTGGTACCCGTGCCCGCAGCAATGACCCGGACAAGGACAATGATCTCTATGACGAACTTTTATCGAGCGAGAAAGACAGGCGTGAGCACCGCTATGTGTTTGAACAATTAAACGAGCACTTCGAATCCCTGTGTATAAAATCAAAAGCGGACGCAGAGCCCTTTATATTAAAGCTCACTCATCTTCAGCACTTCAAGCAGAATATAAGCGGTATACTCAAGGAAAGTTCGACAGATGATCGTTTATTAAAGACCTTGCATCCCACACCTGCCGTGGGTGGGAGTCCTACAAACCTGGCACTGGAACTTATCCAGGAGCTCGAAGATTTTGATCGCGGCTGGTATGCCGCCCCCTTTGGCTGGTTTGGTACCGATGGCGCCGGATTTGGCGTGGCTATCCGTTCCGGTTTAATCACCGGCAGGCACTTGAAGCTTTATTCGGGGGCAGGTATTGTAGAGGGTTCAGATCCCCATGAGGAATGGCAGGAAATTGAAAATAAAATTGCCGGATTTAAATCTATTTTTGAATAAAGCTCAATTCCAGTGACATAAAATGAGTACAGCACAAAGCAATACACAGTTCGCAAAAGCAGCGATTCAATCTTTGATTGAACAGGGTGCACGGCAATTCTGCATTTCACCGGGTTCTCGATCT
>JABSQK010000810.1 GCA_013215875.1 Lentisphaeria bacterium | reverse complement strand
ATTTTATGCCCATTGCCATCGTCGAGCATGTAGCTTACACGAAACTGACCCGCACTTGAAGTAATCATGCTGTGCCTGGCACTGCCCTCATCATTGGTATTTAGTTTCCAGCTATTAATTTTGCGTTCTTTGGCATCGCCATTTTTATCATAAGTCACTTCGTAAATTGTGAGAATGCCGTTTCCTTTTACACCCTTGTTTTGTATGGTTTTTGCCGCAAAAGAAAAGCTGGCCTTATCGCCCACTTTGTAATAACCACGGTTGGCCCAGACATTGACTTTAAATGGCTTGCGGGCAACGAGAATTTTTCCAGTACCGACAATCGTCCGGCGCGAGAGATCTGTAACCACTGCAGTCACAGTGTAGGCATGGTCGGTATCGCCGTAGAGTTCTTTGGCAATGGCGGTATCGATCGTAATTTTCACCTTGCCATCTGCACCTAACAGTTGCTCTGTTTCCATGACGATTTCAGGACGCGGCGGTTGCGGGCGCCACCACCACCAGCGTGGCGATTTGCAACCCCACTTGGACCAGCCGGGATACCAGGTGTAGTCATATGAACACCACCAATAGCCCGGGCCATAAAACCAGTCCCAGGGCATGGGAGCAAACCAGCGTGAATCATGGGTCGTACGGCTTACTTTTATTTTGATCTTTCCCTTGGTCACCGGGGCGCCAAAGTAATAGCGTGAATCGATCGTAACAGACATTTTTTCACCCAGCATCACTGCTTTTTTGGGCGGCGTGACTTTTACTTCAAATTCCGGCTTCTTATATTCCTCAACACGAAAGGTTAAACTGCCAAATCTACAGGAAATATAATAGACACCCAAGGTGGCACCTTTGGGGATTTTATATTCAGATTGCACACCGCCCCAGTGATCTGCCGTGTAGTTCTTTTCCTGCACTTTCTGCCCGCGTGGATTTCCAATGGTGATTGTTTGTGACTGGCCGGCATATTTTGAGAAATCATTCATATCATATTGGGTCTGACCCGTCCACGATTTTATTTTTACGGTTTGGCCGGGTCGGTATACGGGTCGGTCGCTAATGATGAATGTTTTATGTCCTGTGTAATCATGATCATTGTATTTTTGCATCCACATGGAAGCAAAGCCATAAATAGCGAAGCGTTTTTCATCATTGACATAACTCAACCATTGGTAATGTGTTCTATCTTTGCCCATATTATAAAATACCTGGCCGTCTTTATCTGTTGTCTCTGTAAACTTTTTGGTATGAACGATATAACGACGCTTGGTTAATTTATATCTCGCCTTATTTCCAACATATTCCTGCCTGTAGCCAAAGAACTTAAGGGTTTGATTTGCAATGGGTTGTCCGGTTTTGGCATCCAGTACATAATGGCCAAATTCATTATCGAGGTTTTTTGCCACAATTACAGTATTGGTAATCCACACAACGATATTGCAGGTATTTCCACCAGACATTTTTGCAGTAATGAGATATGCGCCTCTTTCTTTTAGCGGGGTTGTAATGGAAATTTGTTTATCGAAATAATCTTTAAGCGGTAGCAGCTTTTCATCCCAGTCTGCGACCTTTTCACCGACGTATTTCTTTTCATTCCCGGTAATCAATCGATAGCCAATTTGACTTATGTTTCTCCGGTACCAGTCAATTTTTTTCGGATTGGATTCAAGATGCGAGATCATATCTTTAAGCACTAAATCTGTTTTAATTTTATAGGCTTTGATATTCAACTTTTTACCATTGCGGAAGCGATAATTCAGCACAGCATTTTCGCCAGCAAGAAATACCCCGCTGTTTTGAAATTGCCCAAGCTTTCCAATGATCTGATCGATCCGGTTTTTTATCCAGCCCTGTTTGCTTTGTTTATAATAAATTTGCCAGTATTTCAGTGCGATTGAAAATTGCCGGCGGTTTTCATAAATTTGTGCCAGCTTTTGTACAGCATTATAATTTTTCTTTTCGAGCCAGAGATCAGTGAGAATTTTTACGAAGTTGTGTTCATCGAGCATCTCAAAACGCTTTATGCCATTAGCCAAACGAGCCAGAGTTTCCGTATCTTTCAATGTATGCAGAGTCAGTATACCGCCGCGCTTCTTGCTGGCATTGTTGCCTCCCCGCCTGGCATAGCTGTATTGCCGCATGGTCTGTACACCAAACTGAGCGTGAAGAAAATTGGCATATTGGTAGTGAGCATTATCCCTGTAATTGGGTAAATCTGCATAGAGTTGATGTAAAAAGCGCCAGCGTTCCCCATCTGTTTTTGCCGCGGCGAAACTTTTGGGAACCTTATGATAAACCGGGTTTCCATCTTCATCAACGGGCGCAAATCGTTGTTGGCCATAGCGGTAGTTATGGCCATAGCCATCTTCATAATCAGGCAATTCATCCAAGTCGCTCAAATATTGCAAACGCCAGGATCCTCTATAACCACGATTACCCAATAGATGGTTCGAGTATTGTTGAAAAAAAGTGCCCTGTTCCGATTGAGCTGCCTTCTTCACAAAGGGCAATGCCTGTCGCATCAGTTGCAGTGCCCGTACGCGGTCACGTTCATAACTGTTTACAATTTTTGTTTGCCCACCACGTGCCTGGCCACGGACATATTTCCCGGAGAGCATATAGCCGTAATGGTAGGATGAACCCAGGTATAAAGTTGCTGCAATCCGCAAGACTCGCCAGTCCTGGGCATTGCTCTTCACAGCCATTTCAAGCAATGGGTCCATATCCTTATAGCGTCGTAAGCTGTTCAGGCAGGTCATCGCCCGGCTAAGGTCATTTTCAAGTTTTCGTGAGTCACCGGCCGAATCTTTTAGGAGCTTGGCATAAAAATCGTATGCCTCTTTGAAGTTACCCTGTTTTTGAAGCTTATGGGCCTTTTCCCGATCCGCATGTAGCACAAGGCAAAATAGAAAAATACTAATACTATAGATTAATTTCATAGGAACATTCCTTAGTTATTTCATCTATAACGTACGAATGTTCACATCATTAGCAAGTTTTGTTGTTTTTTGAGGACCATCAGGATTTTCTACTTGAACCTGAGACCCAGGGAAGAATATACCGGCTGTGTATACGGCGTCTCTTTCCCAATAATTGCCAGTTTCTTAAACTGGGCGGAATGATCAACAGAATGATAAAAAATATGAAAATTTGCAGGCTGTTTAGAAGCGGATTATCTGTGAACAAAAACCAGATCAATACAGCCATTGCTAGAATTGGCGCAATAAATATCTTGTCATACCCCGGAATAATAAATTGACGATGATAAATTCGTCCCACGATTCCCATTGATGGGAAGCCAAAATATATGCTCATGCGACATAGTATGATTGCTGAACCTATGAGCATTATGAACATTGGTAACTCCGGGACTTTATACGCCATGACATTGGGATAGTTTCTTGTGAAAAACATATTTCCCATGTAATAGTAATAAGCCAATACAGCAGCAGAGAAACAAAGTGAAAGAGCATGAGGCGAATCATTTTTGGAATAAGAATGAAGTATTGAATTCGATATATCTAAAGTCCTAGCCTTTAGGTCCAATGCCGGCTTTAGACGTTGCAGTTCAGTTGATTTCTTCTTGGACAATAAGTAATATATAAATGTGCAAATGACAAATACTGCAAAGGTGATTAATCGCGTATTATATGTTCTTATAAAAAATGCCCAGGGCAGAAGTATCAATAAAACGGTCATGTAAAAATTAATAAACTTTGGGTCTAGCAATGCCAAAAATTGAAAAGAAAACAGGATGCCAATATACAGGATTGCTGGAATAAAATAGAGCCAGGTACTGCTGGGCGCATTCAAGAATACCCCTGAACTTAGT
>JABSQK010000081.1 GCA_013215875.1 Lentisphaeria bacterium | reverse complement strand
TGGACGACAAAATATGATGGTGACCACCGAACAGATCAGGGATTTATCTCACGTTATATTGATTATGATGTTAAAGATCCTGATAGTAGATGGTATAGTTATATTTTACCCGTTTGGTTTCGCGGCCGTACCTATAAGGGTGAAAAATTCTTTGCATTCTTTCCCATTGGTGGCAATTTAAAAGATATTATGGGTTATAACAAGGTATCGTTTTGGTTATTTCCGATTTATCTGCGCACGCAAAAAAGCACATTTGTAAGTACCCATTGGCTTTTCCCTATATATAATAAAGTGGAAGGGATTGGTGTTTCTAAGCACCGTATTTGGCCAATTTGGGGTTCCGCTCGTTTTGAAGGTAAATGGTCACAACATTTTGCACTCTGGCCATTTGTTCGTTGGGGACACAGCTTGAATCAAGATAAACCAGGATCCGCGATTATGATTTTTCCATTTTACGGACACATTCAACAGGAAACAACATTACATGGTAAACTGGTCAATAGAACCTTGCTCTGGCCATTCTTTAGTTATCTTAAATCCAAAGATCAAAAACGCCTGATGGCTCCGTGGCCGTTTTTTCAAAAATCTAAAAACATGTTTGGTGGAGATAGTGACCGTCTGCATCTCTGGCCTTTTTACGGACGTACACGGAAAGGTAAATCCATCCATAAATTTTATTTATGGCCGGTTTTCAATTCCTTTTATGAACCCAGTAAAGATACGATTCGGACGCGCAGATATTTTGCTGCGATTTGGACAGAAATCAAAAACTATGATCCAAAAACCAAAGAACTAAAAAATAAATATCGTCGATTGTGGCCACTCGGGTCTTATTATAAGGGCGAGAAACACTCTCTGTTTCGTTTTTTGGATTTGTTCCCCATGCGTAATTTAGAACCGATCGAAAGAAACCTCGCTCCATTGTGGACTCTTTTTTATTCTCTCAAGCAAAAGTTAAAAAATGGCGATGTATTAGTTAAGCGAGAAGCATTGTGGGGAGTCTGGCAATATCGTAAACAGAAATTTGTTGAAAAGCAGTCTCTCTTCCCGCTTTTCTCTTACCATAAGGCAGCGGACAATCCGAGTAAAAAGTTTAATGCATTGCTGGGGCTTTACGGACATGGTACAAAAATGAATGGTGATAAGTATGTAAAATTCTTATGGTTTTTCAAGTTTAGAACCAGTAAAGCTAAAGTTGATGCGGTGCAAGAAAACTAAATGCATCCATATTTCTAAGTATTGAATAGAGCATAAGCAAAGACAAAAATACCCAGACAATCCACATAGGCAACTTTTTCCATGGTACAATACTTTCACCTTTTATTAAGACCGCGCTCAAGTCAACTATCCACAGTAAAGTCGCAGGTATAAAAACCAGTATTGTCAAAAGGTTATATGCTGCTGCCTGTGCGAAGTTTCCATGAGCAATAGCATGTACTGAGCGTGTTGCTCCGCAGCCAGCACAGAAAATACCTGTCGTATCATACATCCAGCATCCTGGAAAAATTGATGTTTTACTTGGGTCGAATATTCGTACGAGGACAAAGACAGTAATGCAGATAGAAATAATGACGATTAGGTTTAGAGAAGCAATCCGCCGTGATTTCACTTCAATGTTTTCATTTCAATAAGTGTTGTTGTTAATTTATAAAGATAGGTATCCTTATGGGTGATATCTGCAAATTTAAATTTCATCTCAAGCTCCATATCTTTAATAAACATTTTTTTAGCAGCATATGATAAACGGCCCTTCATTGACGAACTCATTTTATACTTTGAGGGTAAATCTCTTTTATGTTCCAGAATATCGAGTGCTTCTCCATGGAATTTTATTTCTGCTATAAGCTCATCGGGATCTTTCCAATATCTAAATTTACCTTTTATTTCCATCATTAGCAATGCTTCATTTTGTAGAGGAACTGGACTGATACAAGTCCACCTGTCCTTTAGCTGCCAGCGTTTCCTTTTTACGATGGGGCGATCTGCAAATCGGATTCCAATCACACGCAGGATCATTTGTAAGTCAGCTATTTTTTTTGACTTCAGCTTCGTTGTAGTCTTATTTTTCCAAAAGGTAATTTTGAAATTTTTATCTATCTGCAGTTTTCCCTTTATTGTATTTTTACCATTTATACAATTAATATAGAGAGTGTATCCACCATCAAGATGTAGTTTTAATACATCTAATGTAATGCGATAATCTTTGCTTCTGTATACTGTTTTACTTTCGCCCGCATATGAGAATTCGGCATTTAAAGTGTAAACATGCTGAAGCTTATATTGTAGTCCCTGTTGAAGTACATTCTTGAGGACAATGCGATTTTTCGAATCAAGCAATTCTTGTGAATATAGATGAGAGCAAAGTAGTATGATGAGTAATTTATTCATGGTGCCTTATTTTCTGCTACCGCAACGAAACATTGTATTTCATCTGCTGCAGATCCTGTAATTATTGTTTGAAATTTAATATTTGTAAAGTTACTCTGTGTTAGCCAGTCTCTGAGTTGTTCTTCCATGAAACCCAGCCATATTGAGCCCAATTCTTCGCGGACAGATTCATCTTCGTGGTTTAAGCGATCGACAATAACAATACGTCCACCTGTTTTCAATGTTTTCGCAATTGCCTGTATCGCCTGCTGGGGGCGTGAAAGCTGATGCATAACAAAGTGCAGCAAGGCAGCATCACAGGGCTCTGGTAATTGAACTGATTCGATATCGGTTTCTATAAATTTAACATGGTCGAGTTTTTTATCCCGGCAGCGTTTTTTGGCATATTCGAGCATTTCACTGGAGTGATCTACTGCATATAAAACGCTAGAAATTTCTGAGAGTATCGGCAATAACAATCCAGTACCTGTGCCAAAATCAGCAATGACCTGCTTTTCCTGAATAAGGTTCGCTAAGCAAAGGGTGACCAAAAATGAATTGTGTAGTTGAGTGCTGACTTCATCCCAGCGGTCTGCCAAATGTGCTGATTTATCTTTACTGGAAACTGTGCGTTTTTGCAGAACAACTTCCATACGTTCAAAATCCGGATGGTTTTGCTCAGAAATTGATTGAATGTACGACGCGATCAATTGCAATTCCCCATCGAGCTCGCCGATACGGTAATAAACGTGGCTGCCTTCTCGCTGATCTGTAACAATACCGCACGTTTTCAATACAGAAAGGTGTCTGCTCACACGCGGCTGTGGCACATTGAGTATATCACATAATTCCTGAACATTTAAAATTTCTTTCGAAAGCAAACGAATCAGTCTAATGCGAGTTTCGTCTGCCAAAGATTTCAGTATATTGGACTGTAATTCATCTGTTGTTGACATTATATTTTGGATATTAAGTGTTACCTCTGCCTTGCAGAGCATTTATCTTACAGTATCGTAAG
>JABSQK010000809.1 GCA_013215875.1 Lentisphaeria bacterium | reverse complement strand
GGCGACTGCGATGATTTCACCAGTGCCGGCAAAGTCTGTTTCGACTTTTTGATCCAGGTCGAAGCGGTAAATTTTTGTAATGCGTGTTTTTTCAATTGTGCCATCATGCTTTACTATGCCAACAGCCTGATTAAGAGCAACTGTACCATGGGTCACTTTGCCAATACCAAGGCGGCCAAGAAATGCTGAGTGGTCGATACTTGAGATTAACAATTGCAATTCTGCTTCCGGATCACCCTTTGGTGATGGCACGTGTTCAATGATCATTTCGAGAAGCGGTTTCATATCGATGGACTCATCTTCCAATTCCAGCTTAGCATAGCCATCTTTCGCGGAACAATAGATCATCGGAAAGTCGAGAATATCATCCGGTGCATCGAGCTTTACAAATAAATCAAATACTTCATCATGAACCCAGTCGCAACGCGCCGCCGGTTTATCAATTTTATTGATAACAACAATGATTGGTAGATTTAACGCGAGTGCTTTTTTCAGTACAAAATAGGTCTGAGGCATGGGACCTTCCTGGGCATCGACAAGCAGCAATGCTGCATCTGCCATCTGCAATACGCGCTCGACCTGGCCACCAAAATCTGCATGCCCGGGGGTATCAATAATATTGATTAAATGATCTTTATATTGAAAGGCGCCGTTCTTCGCCGAAATCGTGATGCCGCGTTCGCGTTCCAGATCCATAGAATCCATCAGGCGTTCTTTTACTTGCTGGTTATCACGGTACATACCGCTCTGCTTAAACAGTTCGTCTACCAGGGTGGTTTTACCATGGTCTACATGTGCGATAATAGATATATTACGTATTAATTCTTGTTTCATAAAAATATTCCAAAGGGGTTAAATACCAAAAGGGGGTATATAGGTACTTACAAGGGGCAAGTTATCAAGTGTAAGCTTATATTTTAATAATTTGCTACGTATCATCTTGGTAAATTGCTTCAGTTTTTGATTGTCTTTCTGATAATACCCTTATTGTATAAGGGATGACTGAATTTTATAAATATTATGAATATGTCGAACAAGTTTTTCCTTTGTTCACCGTATGGTTAATCATCATAGGTGCCTGTGTAGGTAGCTTTTTAAATGTGGTGATATGGCGCATGCCGCGTGAAGAATCGATTGTGTTTGCCCCATCTCATTGTCCCAAATGCAACAAAAATATCCCTGCTTGGCAAAATATCCCTATTCTATCCTGGCTCATGCTGCGTGGTAAATGCTCAAACTGCAAGGCGCCAATTTCAGCACGATATATAATAATAGAAGCAATGACTGCATTATTATTTCTAGCAGTGTGGATGCGTGCATTTAAAATTTACCGCTTAAAGATAGACCCTGATGTGATGATTAATATTGGTGTATGGCATCCGTCGATGATACTCCTCTACTGTGTTTTAATTGCTGCGATACTTTCTTTAAGCATGATCGATATAGACCATCGTATCGTCCCCGACCAGATTACATTTTCATGTGCGCTTTTTGCTGTGGTGCTAGCCATCGCTGTGCCTGGCTCCCATGAAATAGTCGGGGCACCCGAACAGTTGGGAAACCTTTATCATAAGCCGCTTCTTTTGTTCAGCTGCATGGGCATTACTCAATTTTATCCAATTTTGGAATCTGCCTGGCAAGTCAGTTTATTAGACAGTCTCCTGGGGATATTTCTAGGATTTGGATTTTTCTTTGTTCTCTCACAGGTTGGAAAGTTTTTTATGGGCGACAAGACTTTCGAAACGGAGGAGGAAACGACAATCACTATAGATGAAAAGGGGTATGTCTCGGACTATGATGACGACTATATGCTCTGGGAAGATACCTTCATCCGTGAAAAAGATGAATTGATCATTGAGGGACGAATTATAGAAGGAAAAGTCAGCAAGGTGGACCCTAAGGCATTAATCATGAAGGAAGATGGAGAGATCATTCTTACTGAGGACTATTTAAAATTCAATGATATGGAATATAAACTGGAGGATGTAAAATCCTTAAGCATTAAAACAAAGAGCTGGACAATTCCCCTGGAGCCATTGGGTATGGGCGATGCAACCATGCTCGGCATGATTGGTGCATTTCTTGGGCCAGGTGCAGTCATTTTTGTCTTATTTATATCGTCGCTAAGCGGTTCACTTGCAGGCTTGGTGAAACTTGGTTTTAAAAAAGCGAAGATGCATACGGGTATTCCCTTTGTCCCTTTTATCGCTTTTGCCACAATACTCTATATTTTCTTTAACCAGTTTCTACTGGACTTATGGGCTTATTACATCCAGTATATAAACAACTCAGGACAGTAGGAGATTGCGATGTTTAAGGGACTATTATTTTTATCGATTATTATGGCTACGTTTGCAGCGGATACGGAATTGCAATTCTGGCACATCCAAAATAAATCACCCACCAAAGAAGTAATTGCAGCTTCAATTAAGCGTTTTGAGAAAGATAATCCGGGCATAAAAATAAAAGAGACCGCTTATAAGAACGATGCCTTTAAGCTAAAACTTAAAACGGCAATGCATGCGGGAAAGGCACCGGATGTTTTCCATAGCTGGGGAGGCGGTGTGTTAAAAGAACAATACAAAGCCGGTTTTGTTCTGCCGCTCGATAAACTATACACAGATGCCTACAAAAAGCGTTTTCTAAAGGCTGCCGAATCATTCATCTACATTGACAAGAAACCATTGCTTGTACCGGTCGATTTATCCGCCGTCTTTTTCTTTTATAATAAGGCCCTATTTGCTAAACATGGGCTGAAGCCACCAAAGACCAAAGCGGAACTGAATACGCTATGCGAAAAGTTGAAATCAAAAAAGCTGCAGGCAATTGCCCTGGGTAATAAGGATAAATGGCCGGGCGCATTTTTTTACGGTTATGAATTACTCTGCAATGCCAGCGAAAAAGATTTGGCTGATGCCGGCCAGTTAAAAAAGGGGGTATTTCTTAGTCCTGCATTTATCGCAGCGGGCAATGGTTTGCTCGAGTATGCAAGAAAGAAACAGTTCAGCATTGGTTTTCAGGGGATGGACTACGATGCGGCTCAGCGCCTGCTGTTCAAAGGACGCGCCGGCATGATGCTCATGGGCACATGGCTGATTGCCTCTGCACAATCCAAAGCAGCTGATTTTTATAAAAACATAGGCTGCTTCCCCTACCCTGGAGCCAAGGGATTGATTGGTGGTGTTAATTGTGCATTTGCAGTAAATGCCAAAACCAAACATGCCAAGGAAGCCCTGAAATTTCTGAGTTATTTATCAGATGAAAAGTTTGCCGCAGCCTGGGCAAGAACCGGGCGTATTCCCGCCACACAAGGTGCTAAAGACGGTGATTTTGCCGCCATAACAAAAGAGGCCTTTGGGCACATAGAAAAAGCCGCTTACATCCAGCTCTATCTCGACCAGTATTTTCCGGCCGCCATTGGGGAGATACATAAGGATACTTCACAAGCTCTTTCCTCTGGTAAAACAACTGCTAAGGATGTGAGTGCGGCATTAGAAAAGGCTGCTGAGAAACTACGCTAACCCGAAGTCTAGAAATGGAATCCAAAAAGTCAGCATTCATTCTGCCTGCACTACTTGTCTACGGAACCTTTGTCTGTTTGCCTATTCTGCAAACGATCTATCTCTCCCTCTTTACATATACCGGCATGACGGAATCTACGTTTTCCGGGCTCGATAATTATTTTCTGCTCTTAAAAGATCCAATATTTTATCGTGCATTCGGAAACAGTGTATTATTAGCAATTTTATCTGTAGCCATTCAAATACCTATCGCCTTGCTCCTGGCTCTGGCACTATACAAGAAATCGAAAATTAACAGTTTTTTAAGGGCCCTGGTATTTTCGCCCTTACTCGTACCCAGCACGGTAATCGCTGCAATGTTTGCCATTTTCTACAATCCTTACGATGGATTAATTACTGCAATGGTTGGTCTCTTCAAAGATGGTATGATCATCGATTTTCTGGGTGACGAAAGTCTGGCAATGCTGGCAATCATTTTAGCCATCTCCTGGCGCCACATAGGCTTTCATCTTTTGCTGCTAATTGCCGGATTAAACTACATAGACCAATCCGTTATAGATGCTGCCGATGTCGATGGCGCAAAATTCAGTCAGAAATTGCGCTATGTGATTATTCCGATGCTGGCACCATCCCTATTACTATCATGTTTCTTCGCGGTCCTCGGTTCGCTAAAATATTTCGATCTGGTATTTTTAATTACCAAAGGCGGTCCGAATCATCAAACGGAACTCATCACGACCTATCTCTATAAAGAAGGATTTGGAAGTAATCATTTTGGTTATGCATCTGCTATGGCAGTCGTCTTATTGTTTTCTGCATTGATAATCGCATTTATAATACATCGATTGCGGAGGCGTTTTGTATGAGAAAGGCAATACGTATAAGCAGCCTAGTGGCAATCGCGGTCTTTTATATCTATCCCTTTCTATGGTTGATTACGACATCATTCAAAAGCGATGAAGCGTTCACAGAATCTGTGCTTGGTTTTCCGGAAACAATTTATTGGGGAAATTATCTTGAAGAAAAAAAAGATGCAGACACAGAAGAAGAAAGTGAGGATAAAGAACAAAGCCTCGGTATTGGCATTCGAAATAGTTCATTTGTCAGTACACTTTCTGTGATTTTAAATCTGCTGCTTGCAGCACCTGCAGCATATGCCTTTAGCCGATTTAAGGGACGACTCTTTCGTCTTTCAAAGTTTCTCATCATACCCGGGCTGATTATACCGATTCACGTTTGCCTCATTCCTCTTCTGAAGCTCAGTAGTGGATTAAATATGTACGATAGTCTATGGGGCTTATCGGTTATTTATTCAGCATTTTCCTTAGCAGTCTCCATTTTAATCATTCAAACAACAATCAATGAAATACCAGATGAATTATTTGAAGCCGCACGCGTCGATGGTGCTAGTGATTTTTATATCTTCGTAAAGATTGCCCTGCCGTTATCAATTCCAGCTCTGGTCGTATCTGCAGTATACCAATACATGATAAACTACAATGAATTTCTATTTGCCTTAACGCTGCTGCAAAGTGAAGAGAAAAATACCCTTGCCCTGGCTATGCAGCGCTATTCCGGTGGCTTCGATACAAATATCCCAGGTATAGCAGCGGCCATATGCATAAGCTCAATACCGGCGATACTCATTTTTTCAGGATTGCAGAGATATCTCATACGCGGCATGACGCAGGGAGCGGTGAAGGGGTAGAAGAGTTGATAGTTGATAGTTGATAGTTGATAGTTGATAGTTGATAGTTGATAGTTGATAGTTGACAGGGACCAGTGGACCAGGACCCAGGACCAGTCAAGACATAGGTTATAAAGGGGGGAGTGAAGAGGCAGTGAAAATATTTAAAGCCGCGGGCTATTAGTTTACGTCTTTGTAGCTGATTATTTCGAAAGGATATCTATGTGTATTAATGGTCAGTTTCGGTGTCGAATAGTGTTCATTGTTTGAATCGTTAAACGAGTATGTGAGATGGATAAGCTTATCTATTGTGAATGTTTCAATGATTCGGTCGACGTAGAGCATTCCCGCTTCAAGCTGTAGATGTTTTGGAAAATTCATTTTGTATTTTTTCTTTTGTATTTTTCCCCCATGCTGCACCGTCATATTCGGATTGAAACCATTTAGTGAGATGGCTTCGTCGGTGAAATTTTTTATATAAATTTTCACCAGGTATTTACTTTCTTTGAGTCTTTTCAATTTTGAGAATGAGAAATCTTCTATGGCAATACCAAACATAAGTCCATTTTCGAATTTTCTGTAATAAATATGTTCATCCGAATGCGCGTAGTAGACATCTTCTTTGGGATACGTTGTGACTTTATAGCCTTTTGCACATGAACACAGGCTAATTGCAATAAGTATAAATGAGAGTGTATATTTCATAGTTATAAAAAAACCGGCAGTTTGCACTGCCGGTTAAAAATTTATTTGCTTATACTAAAGCAGCTTTTGCTTTTTCCACAAGCTGGTCAAATGCAGCTTCATCTGTAACTGCTAAATCTGCCAGTACTTTACGGTCGAGGGTAATTTCTGCTTTCTTCAAACCATTAATAAACTGGCTGTAATTCATATCGCGCATACGACAAGCGGCATTGATACGCACTGTCCATAGACGACGGTATTGCTGCTTTTTCTGTTTACGTCCAGTATAAGCGAATGCTTCTGCACGGTCAACAGCTCCATATGCCTGACGGATTAGTTTGCTGCGTGGTCCACGAAAACCTTTCGCTTTCTTAAGTACGCGTTTACGACGCTTCTTGGATGCAGGGGAATATCTAGTTCTAGCCATTTGTCAGTCTCCTACTTCAAGCCATAAGGCAAACATGCCTTAAGACGACGCATTTCGGTTGATTTTACTGCTGCATCTTTCCGTAAACGGCGACGACGCTTGGAATTTTTCTTCTGCTGGATGTGTCTGGCTCCAGCACGATTGTGACGTAACTTTCCAGTCCCCGTCTTCTTGAGTCGCTTCGCAGCACTCTTACGTGTTTTCATTTTTGGCATGGCTGCACTCCTTATTTATTTATTTCTCACAGATCGGCGGCAGCAAGCTTATGCGTCTATGAGCGGAAATTAATCCTATTTAACGTGGCCAATGGGCGTTAATTGCGCACTGGCATTTCGTCCCATATATCTAGGTGGAGAATCTACTGTAGCCAAATGGGCCACATCCTCAATCACCTGTTTGAGACGCTCGAGTCCTAATTCACGGTGGGCATTTTCACGACCACGCAGAAAAAGCGAGACCTTGACTTTATATCCTTTTTCAAGGAATTCAATAATGTGCTTGACTTTAATTTCATAATCATGCTGGTCGATATTGACTCGGAATTTTACTTCTTTATTTTTTTGCTGGCTGCTTTTCTTACGCTGTTCTTTTAATTTCTTGTTTTTTTCGTAGAGAAATTTGCCGTAGTTCATCAGTCGCACCACAGGCGGGTCAGATTTTTCAGCAACCATAACTAAGTCGAGCCCTTCTTCATAGGCTCTGTTACTCGCTTCTTCGTATGTTATAATTTCTTCTTCGGTTCCTACAAGACGAACCTTTTTGCCCTGCAAGTCAGGGTCTTCAGCTTTAATTAGACGAGAAATAAGATTTCCTCCATTTATGTTTCCAGTTAGTATATAATACCATAATATTGATATAGCTCAATGCTCAATTATGGAATTATTGTTAGGTAAATTTTCTGCTCAATTTGAGGGATTTGTGTCTTAACGTTCAACAATTTGCCACATATTTCCTTCGGGATCTTCAAAACTACGTAATTTTCCACCACCCACGGGGTCGACTACATCGCTTATCCATACAACGCTTTTTGTGTCCAGAAACTCGATTGCCGAATCCATATTTTCAACTCGTATGGCAAGGTGTGACCAGCCGGGGGTCCGTGTGGTGCGTTTGGGACGTTGCATTTCATCAATCGGCATAATTTCGATAAAGCTGCCATCTGCTGCCTTGAGCAGGTAAACCGGTGGGTCCATCTGGCATTCAACTTCGTAGTTTAATACGTCGCAATACCACTTAACCATTTCGTGTATGTCTTTTACCGCAATAGCTGGATGATCAATTCCAGTTGTATTCAATCCCATAAAGTTATCCTGTCTTTTTATGCTTTTTCAGGTATTCATTGAGTCCGTATTCTATTTTGGGATACGTTGCCTGAAGTTCCATAACATAGGCATTTACATCCGTTTCGCCAGCATCCAACTTTATTTCAAGCTCTTTAGCAAGATTGACCACTAGATTGATACCAAGATTACCACTGCTGCCTTTAAGGGTATGGGCACATTTACGAACAGTGTTGAGGTCTTCATCGCTATCTGCATGTACCATCTTCGATAGGTTCTCCTTAAGGCTCGCAGTGTAAACTTTGATCAATTCTGAAAGTGTATCTAAATCACTGCCAATGCTAACATAGAATGTATTCAATACGGAAAAATCGATTTGCTCCACAGAAAACTCATCAAGGTCGTAGACAGACTTATGTTTTGGTCGATGTGTTTTTGTTAGATCTGGCTTACCTGTGTCAGACATCTTTTGAAACATAGGTGCTTCTTCAGCCAGGATTTCAGTCGAATCATCAATTTTGTACGCACCAATTTTTTCGAGAACTTGTCTGAATATTTGAATGTTTACGGGCTTGGTAATATAATCCGACATCCCTGCCTCGAGGCAGGTATCTCTGTCACCCTGCAGTGCATTCGCTGTCATTGCACAAATATAAGGAGCATCATCACCCAGATGATCATTAATTTCTTTTGATGCTGTTAGGCCGTCCATTACGGGCATTTGAATATCCATAAAGATAATATCGTATTGTTTTTGCCGGGATGCATATACTGCTTCCTGTCCATTTTCGACAACATCTGCATCATAACCTAGTCGTTTAAGAAACTGCATGGCAACTTTTTGATTAAAGGGGTTATCCTCAGCAATCATGATAGTTAATGGTACCAGTTCCTTTAGGCGACGAATCGTCGTAGTGGGATTTTTCACCTTGCTTTCGCCTGTAAGGCGACTGCGAATCGCCTCAAATACTGTGGATGGTTTTACCGGACGGAAAAGGATGTTTAAGTTTACATTCGTGGCAATGGTATTTCCCACTCCAGTAAGCATGAGTAAATGTGTATTTTTATTTACTGAGGAATCTTCAAATTCTTGCAGGAATTGCGGATCGGGCCGACTTGTTTCTATGATTGCAAAGTCGAATTCCACCCGACTGCACAAGCGTAAGGCATCTTCAGGTTTTTCAATGGCAGCGACAGTCATGCCCCATTTCACAGCATATTCCTCGAGAATTTCCAAATTTGTTTTATTCATACTTTGAATTAATATGCGCACACCTGCCATCTCTTTGTGTTTTTCAAATAAATAATAGGGTTCACTGTCAGGCACTTCTCTGGTAATGATTGAAAAGTAAAATTGTGTACCAGTTTGTTCAACATCGGGGCCATGCTGACTTTCCACCCATATAACCCCATCCATTAATTCGCAGAAATTTTTACTGATGCTCAAGCCAAGTCCTGTGCCGCCATATTCCCGGGTAGTTGATGCATCGACCTGTGAAAATGATGAGAAGAGTTCACCGATTTTTGACTCGGGTATACCAATTCCTGTATCCTGCACTTTGAAGATTAATTCAAATTCATCTTTTATTAATTTGTGGGAGCCTCTTGGGGGTTCAGTGGATCTCTCTACCGATACGATGACTTCCCCATTTTCGGAAAATTTAATGGCGTTGCTCACGAGGTTTATCAATATTTGTCTTAGGCGTGTCACATCGCCAATAATATTTACCGGCGTATTATCATATATGCGATATGCAAGATTTACATTCATGTCGCTTGCGGCGCTGGCCAGGAGGGCAATCGATTCTTCGATACAGAGGGGAAGATTCATCGGTATATCTTCGAGGACCATTTTATTTGATTCGATTTTGGAGAGGTCCAGTATATTGTTTATGATTGTGAGAAGCGAATCCCCACCATTTCTTACGGTCTGCACATAGTCTCTCTGTTCACTATCGAGTTTTGTATTTAATAGTAAGGTGGTCATTCCAATCACCGCATTCATTGGCGTGCGAATCTCATGACTCATGTTGGCCAGGAATTCGCTTTTTGCCTTGGTCGACGATTCTGCTTCTTCCTTCGACAATTTCAATTCTGCCTCTGCTTTGCGCCGTTCGCGAATCTGTACTTCCAGTTTTTCATTGGACATTTCCAGATCTTCCGTTCGTGACGACAAGGTCTCATGAGATATTTCCAATTGACTGGCCATTTCATTGAAGCCATCGCAGAGCTCACCGACCTCACCTTTCGGTTCTGCATAGACCCGGTATTCAAAGCGCCCTTCGCCAATTGCTTTGGTTGCATTAACAAGAGAACGGACGGGGAGGAAAACATTTTTCAAGATTCCTCGAACACTCAGTATGATGACAAAAATTAATCCCCATATACCGAGTAACGATGGGCCTAAATGGCTAATCAGGTAGGATGAATTTGCTTTCGTTGGTTCTTTTATTGAGATAATCTGTTTATTGCGTTCATAATAGTAATAACTGAATTGCTCCTGCTCGATATAGAAAGGCATCTTTTTTTCATTAAGATTTGCCGGTAGCTGGTCGAGTAGTTGAAACTCCGTCTGGTCGAGCAGATATTTGTTGTCTTTGAGACCTAGTGATGCCAGGTCCAACCCACTGAGTTTTTCGAGATCTTTAAACTGCTCACCACTCACACGTATTTTATAGGCATGCGTGATTGCCGCTGAAAAACTTAGTGCAATTATTATCAGGCAAATAATACCTGTCTTAAACCCTATCCTCATCCGCTTTCCTTACGCTTTTAATTCAAAAAATCGTGAAATATTTTCGGGACATAATGAAATTTGAGCTTGCCTGTCTTCAAGTTCCCTGTATGGCATTGCGCTGAGATCATACAAGTGACTACTATGGTCGAGCAATTTATTGTTTACATTAATGATCCAATTAATCAATAATGTTTGCATCTCGCCGGCGGGAGTACCTGGCTGGCAATATTCTTCGAGAATATCCGAATATAAAACGGTATATTCCTCATGCTTATCGACAAAAATCTCGACAAAATCTTTTACTTTTCCAACATCACGACTGGAATTTATGCTATACATTTCCTGCCCCAGATAAAGTGAAAACAAACGAAGATATTTCAAAAAGTCGAAAAAGTAATTGTTCATTCTTTCTGTTACTTTGAATTTTGAAAATATCCCATGAGTCTGGGTCATAGATGGTGAGAGCGTTTCAATTTTTGTTGCCAGCACATCGCCCCGGTAGTTGATTGTTGCTGCCATCATTTTTAGTGGCCAGTTATTTTCCAAGGAAATTTTCTTTAAATTATCCTGTAGTGCCTGGTCCAAGGTTGCAAAAGGCCATACTTCAATTTGCAACTGCGTTGTGACGGGTGCTTTTTTCTTTACTTCAAGAGTCGCGAAACAAAAGGGGCATACAGATTCTGTTGATAATTCGTCTGGTACAATTTCATGGTCACAATGTGGACAAATCATGATTGCTGTAACCTTCTTTGCAAAGTATCTATCAAGGCGCTTTCGACATCGGCGAAGTTCTGATAACGTTCATATGGGTCACGCAATATCATACGCTCAATAATAACTGACATATCTTCGGAAATATCCTTGCGATTTTTATCTTTCGGCTTCATTAAGCGACTTTTTCTGACGTTTAACTGAGTTATAGTTTCGATATCTTTAGCAGTAAAATATGGCGACCCGGACAAGACATGGTACATCACCATTCCCAGACTGTAGATCTCACTGTTCGGTCTCTCCCCTTCGCCACTTAAGCGTTCCGGTGGATAATACAACGCTGAGCCCTGAGCATTGTTTTGGGCTTCAAGTGCTTCATCAACTTCCAGGCTAATACCAAAATCAAATAAACAGGCCCCATATTCTGTCATGATAATATTTTGTGGTTTCATATCGCGAAAAAGATAGCCGCACTTATAAATATGTGTCAGCGCAGACAGCATTCTCAAGGCAGTTAAGATGACTTCGTCTTCAGCGATCTTTCCTTGTCGTGCCAGTTTAATATCGAGTCGATCACCCTCAAGAAATTGAGTTGCAAGATAGATTTCCCCATTCACTTCCCCTGAATTAATCACCGAGGCAATGCTTGGATGAGCCCCTATACTGTTCATTGTATCAATTTCTTTTTGCAAATTGAGAATGAGATGAGGTGAGTCTTTATGGTCTCGCGGAAGGATTTTTACTGCGCAGTAGCATTTATCTCCATTGTCATCCACATAGCTGCCTCTATAAACAGCCCCCATGCCACCTCCGCCAAGTGGCTTTTCGAGCCAATAAGCTCCGATTAACATGGGTATAAAATTGGGTTCTTTGCAACTGGGACATGCTTGCAGGCTCAATGGTTCGAAATGCTCAAGATTGAGTTTTCGACTACAATTTTCACAGACAAGAATCCCGCGATTTAATGTCTCTATAGTATTCTCAGATTTAGAACCAAATATTCTTTTAAGTAATCCACTCATGGCTTACTGGCTTCTTTTTTTTCGATTGAGTATAAATCTACATAAAAATAGGGAGAAAGCCAATGGGAGTTCGATAATTAGTAGTTGTGGCTTCTTT
>JABSQK010000808.1 GCA_013215875.1 Lentisphaeria bacterium | reverse complement strand
GTCGCTCCGTCACGCTTGCGCGCATTGCGGAAGATTCTCGACTGCAGCCTCCCGTAGGAGTCTGGGCAGTGTCTCAGTCCCAGTGTGGCTGATCGTCCTCTCAGACCAGCTACCCGTCGTAGCCTTGGTAAGCCGTTACCTTACCAACTAGCTGATGGGACGCGAACTCATCTCTAAGCGAAAAACTTTAACAGTAAAACCATGCGGTAATACTGCCATATCCGGTATTAATCCACGTTTCCATGGGCTATCCCAAACTTAGAGGCAAATTGTTCACGCGTTACTCACCCTTGCGCCACTCGTCGCCTACTAGCAAGCTAGTATCGTTACCGTTCGACTTGCATGCCTAATCCATGCCGCCAGCGTTCATTCTGAGCCAGGATCAAACTCTCCGACGAAATTCATCAAAGTGTTTGTCTTGATATATCATTTGCAAATTAATGCAAATAAGGGGGGCAGCATTTTTAATAAAAAACGCTGCTATAAAAAATTAACTAAAACTCCATAACACTAGTCAATTGTCAAAGAACACACCCTCACGTGTAAACACACGAGTGGAAGGCAAAGCTAGTTCGGGGGGCGCCTTACGCAAGAGCCAGGCTCGAAAGTTTTCATGTTTTTTCAGCTTAAAGTGAATTGGGATGGCGTGTTGAAATTAAACGTATTATTTGATGCTTATTAGAACAGGTGATGAACGGGGCATAAAAGTTTTTCGTACTCTGTCAACTATAAAGTTCGGGGGCAAGAGTCATTTATAGCTTACCGAGTGCTACTGAGACGGCAATTAATAATCGTCAATGCAAGATTATTTGCTGCCAGCTCAGTCTAAATTTACCAGGTGATGGTCGGCTATAAACTCTTCTTTTGGATTGTCTGCTTTAAATTGATCGAGCAAGTTCCTGGCCCATTTTTTATCATGTTCATCACCAGATTTGAGGTCGGTGATGGCTTCCAGAGTCTGAATCCACTCAAATGTACCCAATTTATTTTTGTCATAATTAATGAGGAATTTATCAAGCGTAGCCTTGGCTTCAGAATCTCCGGGATTTGCCAAACAAAACTGGTTTAATAATTGATGGGCTTTTTGGGGCTTCCCTTTATTCATATTCTTTTTGACGTTTGCCTGACATCGTTCAAACTTACTTACAGTTTTCCTCTTGCCGGCAGGGGTACCAGAGGACCTTAAGGTAAGCCCATTCCCAGCAGTGCGTGAGCTGGTACTACTTGTGCTTGACCGTGTAGAAATTTTACTATTCTTATTCGCATAATGAACAATCAGGGCAATTAATGCCAGGGTAATTAGTGTTATGGCAGCGTAAGCGATGAGTTGGTTCTTTTTCATCTTAACATCTATTTTAGCTTTTTCCTTCTGTATAAGCTGTTCCTGCGCGAGTTGGGTTTTCGACTTTGGCGGAATGGGCTTGGTACCCATCATCATATTGGTTTTGGTACGTTTACTTTTTGCTTTTGTACCTGCTTTTTTATTCTTTGAACTTTTCGATTTTGAATCCGCCTTTTTCTTCGTTCCATCATCTGTTGATTTGGTTTTAGAGTCTGCCTTTTTATTTTTATCAGCAGCAGATTTTTTATCAGCAGGTTCTTTTTTATCAATGGCTTCTTTCTTATCAGCATCATCTTTTTTATCAGTGGATTTTTCAGCTACATCGCCGAGGCTTTTATTGATTTCATCTTCCAGCTGTTTTTTTATTTCGTCTTCGGATAAATTGCCGGAAACTTTCTCATTCACTGCTTTATCTAATTCGTCTTCTAACTGTTTTTTAATATCGTCTTCAATTGAGGTATCAGATGGAGAATCGGCGCTATCTTTTTTTGGTTCATCTGCGCCTTTTTTATCGAGGGAATCTCCAGACTTTGATTCCTCAAGATTTTTCATCTCTTGATTTATCTTTTCCTGCAATTCTTTCTCTAACTGTTGTTTTATCTCATCTTCCATAAATTTATTGCTCCAGGGCTAGGATTTAGATTGATCCCCTTTATTCTTGCCATCTGAAAATTTTTTCAGTTTGGCCGTCAAATCTGTTTTTTTTCTTTTTTTTCTTTTTGAAACTATAACAATTTTGTTTTTAGTATCTGTATCCACTTTATCTTTTTCTATTTTTTTAGAATTTGTATTCGCTTTTTCTTTTGGCAATTTCCTGGATGCTGTTTTCATCCCTTGGCGGGTCACACTAGAAGTTTCAGTTTTAATTATTTTCAGAGGTTTTGGTACTTTTTTCGATTTTGTTGATGTGGACTTTGGATCTATGGCTTTAACAAGTTCTGGTTTAACAGATTTTTCTATTTTCAATTCCTGCGAAGTTGACAGTTGTGATTTAAGTTTTTCTCTGACTTTCTCTTCATAATTCTGGATAACTTCTTTCTGGTGTTTTTGGGTCTTTTCATTTTTTAATTTTCTGTTTTCCTCTTCGAGCTGCTGTATTTTCGCTTTTTCTCGTGCTCTTTCTCTGGCCTCATCGCGTGCTTTCATTTGTGCCCGTTCTTTGGCAATGGCAATTGCTTGTGTACGCTTGTAATCATGGGCTTGTTGGCGTGCTTCTTCGGCCAGGTGCTTTGCATCTTCCTCTGCCTGACGCTTCACTTCCTGGGCTTCAAGCTTTGCATCTTCTGCTTGCCTGCGGGCTTCAGCAATTTCATTTTGAACTTGCTCAGCTTTTATTCTTGCCTCTTCCTCGTAAAGACGAGCCTCTTCCGCAGCCTGCTGTGCTTTCTCATCGGGTATTTTCGCCTCGATGTCTTCTTCTGTGACTGCGGGTGCTTTGACCGTATCTATTTTATCCTGATTGCGTTTAATCGTCGTGGTTGCCGGTATCATCAAGCCACTCATTTGGTCGACTCCAACAGGCGAGGCAATTTTAATATTGGTCATTTCATCTGTCATTTTTAATGAGGTGAGTTTACGGCGTGTTTTTGTTTCCTTTTCCGGGTTTTGCGAATCTGTCTCTGGAACTTGCTCAGGTTGTTGGACAATATTGAGTTGTTTTGAGGGTGTATCGGAAGGCTTGATAATATTCAATTGTGTTGTTTCCTGGCGATGCCTTCCTTTCTGCTCATTGAGATCTATTTCCAGAACTATTTGGCAATAAGGGCAAGCGACCTCGGGATAACCTTCGGTAATCTCGATTTCTTTATTGCATCCTGGACATACATCTATATATGGCATTTATCCTATACCTTTGTCACTTTTATAAACCCACTCAGATTGGGCATTTCAATTGAATCTTCAATCGTCTCATTTACATCTAATGCATCTGCTAATGTCTCAGTCGCAATATATGTGGCATGCAACTTGAGCGATTTGAGAATTTTATCATCGCCATTTAGCTCTACAACTATACGGTCTGTTACCTGTAAGTCCATTTCTTTCCGCAAATCTTGAATGATGTGCTTAATTTCCTGGGCAATTCCATCTAATTCAAGATCTTCGGTAATGGTAAGGTCTAAAGCAATGGTAATATCACCTTCATTAGCTACAGCAAGCCCTTCTTTCTCCTCACGACGTAAATCGATATCGTCAATAGTTAAATTATAGGAACTTCCATCTTCAAATGAAATAGCATGGGCATTTCCATCGCGAATTGAACTAATTTCCTCGACAGAAAAATCTTTCACCTGATTTGCC
>JABSQK010000807.1 GCA_013215875.1 Lentisphaeria bacterium | reverse complement strand
TTGCATCGGAATCGACGGAATTCGCAAGATTCCAGATTCTGCAACAGATCAGTAATGCCATGTTGGCTCAAGCGAACCAGTTACCACAGGCTGCTCTCCAGCTCCTCGGATAGAACTCCAGTCGGTTACTAAAAGCAGGGGGATCCAGCCCTCTGCTTTTTTCGTTTTAAATGTTGCGCAGTTCATCCTTCACGACTTTTCCGGATGGGTTTCTCGGTAGGGCATCGATAAATTCATAAACGTGTGGAATTTTGTAGGAGGCTAATTTTTTGTGACAATGCCGGCGAATATCATTTGTATCTGCATCTGGATCCCGCAAAACAATAAATGCCTGAATCATTTCTCCGAGTGACTGGCGCACCCCAGTTGCTTCAATGCCGATAATTGCAGCTTCTTCTACATTGTCATGGGCCATTAAAACGGCTTCGACTTCAGAGGCATAGACATTTTCACCGCCAACAATGATCATGTCTTTAGCACGTCCTTTAATGAAAAAGTAGCCTTCGTCATCAATCAGTGCCAAATCACCCGTATCAAACCATGTCTGACCATTAACTTCGACAAATGCCTGTGGCAGTTTCTCCGGGTCATTATAATAACCTGGAATTACGTTGAATCGCGAAAAGAGCAGCTGCCCAATTGTGCCCGCAGAAACCGGCTGCAAATCGCCATCGGCAATGATTGCTTCTACAAAGGGCAAGAGACGGCCGATGGAATCGGGGCGTTGCTCCGCCTCTTCGCCATTTAAGACGTGTGTCATAGAGGTGGTTTCTGTAAGCCCAAAAAAGTTGTGCAAATCGACCTCTGGAAATTTTTCATGTAGTAAACGCACAGTGGATACAGGCATTTGAGAGCCCGCGTAGGCCATAAGACGTAAGGAACTCAAGTTAAATTTACTCGTATCTTCTACACTAACAATGCGTTGAAAAATCGTTGGGATCGATAAAAATGTGCTGACTTTTTCTTTCTCGCATAAGGCAAGCAGCGATTCTGCCTGGGTATCGGATGCGATTACACATGTCGATTTTTGGTATGCGGCTGTGGGCAATGAGCTGTAGAGTGCAGTGCAGTGAAACATGGGATTGATTAAGAGGTGTCTATCATCTTCATTAAATTGATGGGCATTTATCGTACAGATGACATTGAAGATTAAATCGGAATGGCGCATGACTGCACCCTTTGGTGCGCCGGTAGTACCAGATGTATGCATGATAATGGCGTCCGCATCTTTATCAATGGGATTAAAAGGGGCTTCATTTTCCGAACGCAGACTCGTCAGTGATAAAGCGCCATCCGATTCTTTTTGCATATAGGCCGGGCAGTTGGCGGAAGCGATGACATCGGTATCTTTGGCAGATGCACAAATTAGAAAGTCTGGTTTTACAGTATTAAAAATATGCTCCAGGTTATCTTTTTTAAGCCAGGTATTGAGCGGAATAATGGCCCCACCGAGGCGAACAATGGCCCAGTATATGTGAAAATAATCGATGCCGTTTGGCAGATAGACGGCAACTTTGGGGCAGGGTGAAAGCTCGACAAATCCAGCTGCATAATGTTCGATGATGGCATTTGCTTCGGCGTATGTTTGGCGGATATCGCCATCAACCACCGCACAATGCTGCGGCCGCATAGCGACTGCTTCCATCCAGAAATCCCGCGTGGTACTGATTCCCGAGGGACGAATTTTTTCTGCCGGGCCAAGAAAAGTTTCTAATGCCTCTTGATATTTATCTGCGACATAACGATTGCCCATTTCATTTGGGTGATTCATATCGCTCCAGCAATTTTTACTGGCAACAATTTTTTCCTGGATATTGCTGATATAGGGACAGTCGTATTTTTCGGCGAGTGCTTTTTCCATTTCTCGATATTCCCTGGCGCGCTCATTGCTGCCATATTCTTTTTCGACGAGCTCTCCGGCTTCATTTTCATAAAGTCCAAATACACCTGAAACGATCGCCTGGGCACCAATTTCTTTTAGCGCTGTGATAATTGTTTCCAGGTCGCGAGCCCAGTCTTCTTTTGGGCGTTCATCCTGCCACCAGTCATTGGCACCGAATTCAATAATGACAAGATCTGGCTTTAGTGACAGCACATCTGCTTCAAGACGCAGTATCGCATCGACAAATGTTTCGCCACCAATTCCTTTATTGATTATTTTATGCCTGGGAAATCGATCTTGTAGAATATCGCTGTAGCGGGAATTTAGCCCACCGCAGGATGTTAAGCTATCACCAAAGCAAATAACGTTCATTTGTAACCTTCACATGTTCCACATATTAATTTAAATTGATCATTTCCCAGATGTATGAGTTTGAATTTTACAGGTGATTTATGTCGTGTATACTGGATTTTCACGGGAACGGAAATGTCGTAGTTTACAGTGGATTTATAGCCTTCCTTCTTATCCGAAAAACCAAATAAAATATTTCCATCCGTTTCGATGGTGCAATTTGTTTTAAGCATCGGAATACAAAACTGGTTAATCGGACTGTAAAGAATGATGTATTCGCCATATTCCTTAGCTTTCTTTTTTGACCGTTCAATTTTAAAGCGTAAACGATTACCCGGATTTGTCACATTGACCATGTAGCCCCAATAAAGTCCATAAATTATCAGCACAATTGTAAGTACACTGACATAGGTAGTTAGCTTTTGGGATTTCTTTTTCATTTACTGCCCTGGCAAAACTGTTAATATTGAAATAGTTTGCAAATTAGTGGCAATTTTCAGCCAATACTACTGTAGTGTCTGCTTCTTAAAATTCTATAAAATAAGGCCAAAATCTTGAACTAAGCACTTACTATTCCTATAGTATAAACGATACATAAATCAGGTAATTATGTCAGATGTTTTATTCAGCTGTCCGG
>JABSQK010000806.1 GCA_013215875.1 Lentisphaeria bacterium | reverse complement strand
GTCGCTCCTGCTTGGCAATGTACTCATTTTCATGCCGCCACTGGTCTCAAGCAAAGATGAGCTCACTATCATGCTCGATATTCTCTACAAGGCCATTAAGGACGTAACTGAATCGTGAAGGGTTTCTTCATTACAGGCACAGATACGGATGTAGGAAAAACGTGGTTTACAGCACGCTTATGCAGATTTCTTCGGCAAAATAAAATCGACTGCGGTATCTGGAAACCCGTACAATCAGGCTTTCCTGCCAATGCGTCTGACTCAGATAGATCCATTCTTAAAGACATTGCTCAATTGGATGATTCCATCGACGAAATCTGTTCGATGACGTTCGAAAAAACCCTCACACCATTTCTGGCAGCTAAAGCCGAAGGAAAAACAATCGATTGGCAAACACTGATGAGCCATGGATCCTTACTGGCAAATAAGCATGACTGCATGCTGGTGGAAGGTGCAGGGGGAATTGCCGTACCCATCACAGAAAACAAAATGATGATCGATCTCGCTGTCGAGCTCAATTTACCTGTCATCATTATTGCCCGGCCGGGTCTCGGTACAATAAACCATAGCATCCTGACAATCGACTATTTGAAACAGCACGGACTGACCATCGCAGGGCTAATAATGAATGGCTATGACAACACACACGAATTTGCTAAGTCCCTTTCAGAGATTAAGAACTGGACGAGTATCGCCACAAATCCACTGTTGATTGAACTATTCTCCAATCAGCAAATACTCGGAAAAATCCCTTTGGACAATGATATAGTCGATATTAGCGATTTTATTGACAGAAAAAAATTGATAAATCTCATGAATGATCAATTAAACTAGCTGAAAGACCACTCTAATCAGCAATATGTGAAATCGTAAGTACATAATATAGAAGTAGTTACAATTATTAAATCCGGCATGAAAAATGCACCATATTAGACTTGAAAGTTTTTTGATTAATTATGTTGACATATAATTAATGGCACCTTATATTGACGTGAACTGAAGTAATTAATAATGAAATTTTAACCTTAAAAAAATGGACGGACGCAATGGCTATATTTAACCGTATCCTCAATGTATTAATAGTGATTTTAGCAGGAGTGACTTTGTTTTTCGGGTCAAAACTTTTTGAACAGAGAAACCATGTAAAAAACAACCGCGATAAACTTGCTGCAGAGATTGTAAAAACAATCGATGAGCTTAAAACAACATCGCCTAAAGATGTTACTGACAAACATGGCCCATTAAAAATCAGCACAAAGGCATTAAATTTGCAAACATACCTTGCAGATCCTGGCGCCTACGACACAAACATGAATGGCTTATCCAGCTTTGCGACACACGTTCGTACACAGCGGGACGCTTTGAGTGACCATGTCATTAAAGTTGTTGACATTTTTGGCTTAGAGGATGTTGAGCAGGTTGATCTTCATGACCCAGCTCTTACAAGCGATGAAGATGGCCATTTTGCCAAAATACAGGCGGGCGTCAAAAAAGTGAAAGTACGTGATGACCACCTTGTTGATAAACTTTCAGAAACAATCAAGAAATTCAGACCTGAAGAGGATACTACAACTATCCGTGAAACTGAATCATACACAAACATTTCCGATGCTGTCTTGGAAGAAATTGATTCCATGCAGACATTCAATGAAAAGTACCGTGCATTAATTCGCACAACAATTAAAAGACTGGGTGGCGTTGAACGTCTTCATGTTACACCTGAAGATATTATCGCAACAAAAGATGCAGCAATTGAGACCTACAAGAAAGGCCTTGACGACATCATGAATCTGGTCAAGCAAGTGGAAAACTTGAAAGCTGAAGTTGCCGACTTAAAAAATCAGTTAGCCAAAAAAGTAAAAGACCTTATCGATGCCAATGCCGAAATTGTTAAGCATGAAACATCCATAAAGAACCAGAAGAAAGAAATTGATGACTGGAAGAAAAAGTACAAAGACTGTATGGATCCTGATGGTCGTGGTGGTAATTCCAATAGAGCATTTGATGGTAAGATTACCAAAATTAATTACGACTTCAATTACGTTGTGCTAGACATAGGCGGAGATAAGAAGATTCCTATGCATCTAACCATGACAGTCGCTCGTCATCAAGAATATATTTGCCAGGTAAGAGTAACAAAAATATACAAGAGCTTTGCAGTTGCGGAAATTCTCCCTGATATGAAAAAGGGTGATCCAATTCCAAATGACCGCGTAGTATATCTGCCTGCTGGTAGCTAAAAGGAGTATTGAAAAATGGCTGGAAAAATAGACACATTAATTTTTAATCTGGTATCCTTTATCCTCTTAGCGATAATCATCTACATGCAATGGGGCGAGGCAGACGTTTACGAGCTATTCCCTAAAAAGTAATGTTACGTACAGCATTTAGAAAACTAATTAAATTTATGATACTCCCGCTCCTGGCTCTGCTAGGAAGCGGGTGTCTTTTTATAGACGAATCACGTATGCCTCAAAAAGACAGTAGTAACCTCCCTTGGAATACCTCCGCCGACTGGGAAAACCAAAGTACCTATTAAGCAATTAATAGTGGCGACTGACAATACATCTCATTATCCTGTCTGGAATTTAATACAAAGCCCTTCCGATAGTTCTGTATGGAATATGGCTATAGATCAATACCTGCTCGATACGATTGAGCTGCCTGTCATTAGATTCTATCAATGGAACCATCAATGCAAGAGCATAGGGTATTTCCAGTCTCACGCGCTCGTAGATTCAGCAGATTTTATTAGACGTCCCAGTGGTGGTGGTATCGTGCAACATGGCAAAGACCTAACCATAAGTTTCATATTTCCCGCATCGCACCCGCTCTTTCAACTTGACCGCTTTGACTCATACAAAGAAATAAATCAAGAACTTGCCTCTGCTATGTCTAAATTTTACCAACTAGAAACAACCCTCTATGAGCATACTATTGATGAATCCATAGATCGACGTACGATGGTATGTTTTGAAGCTCCATCGAAATACGATGGTATATGCAATGGGGAAAAAGTCTTCGGAGGCGCACAAAAACGCACACGTTCTGGAATGTTGCACCAGGCATCAATACAAATTGATAAATTCGAGACAAAGGATACGGGCCATTTTATAAGTCAAATTATAGACCAATTAAAGACATCCTGGTCTATAGAATTCAAACAAATGACTATAGATAAAAACGTCTGTATCGAACATAAAAATAAATTTGCTTCCAAGGAATGGAACTACAAAAAATAATCCCCGAACCGGGTATCTCAAATCTTTCAAACTAAATTGATTCATCAGGCAGGATAATCCAGCTCACGTACTTCAATTTAGATGATATTTCTTGATTTCTAAACAAATTGAGTTCATGTTAAAGTAAAGAAACTTGAAGGTGAGAAAATGAAAAAACAGAATTTTACACTAGTAGAAATACTCGTAGTTATGGTAATTATAACAATCCTTACTGCCTTTGCTATGGGTGCCTATGCGACTGTTAAGAAAAAAGCATATAGAGCACAAACAATTTCAGCAATGAAAAGTTTAGAAACGGCAATTCGATCTTATGAAAGTACCTACAATCAGTTGCCTTTTACAATTGTCACTGCAGATGTAGATGTTCAGGTAAATGATACTAATGATGTAGCTGGTGATGGTTACCAACTCCTTATTACAACATTGGCTGGTACTGATGCAGCCAAAAACCCAAGAAAAATTCCATTCTTAACATTGGATGCAGATGGTTCCTTTACAGACGCATGGGGCGAAGCTCTGTTCGTTAGTTTCGATTTAAGTTACGATGGGGCAGTAGACGAAGATAAAATATTCGGATATGGGCTTCTAAGTCGTACTATTGCAATATGGTCAAAAGGCCCCGATATGGGTCATGATGTAGACGATGCAAATGTATTAAATGACTATAATGTGAATTCATGGGAAAAATAAATGCCTTCATTTCGAGACTTTAGTAATTCACAAGTCATTATTGCACCTTCAATTCTCTCCGCAAACTTCGCAGAATTGGGTAACGAAATTAAAGAATGTGAAGCTTCCGGTGCGGAGGCTATTCATATAGACATAATGGATGGGCATTTTGTTCCTAATTTATCCATGGGACCGGAAATTGTAAAATCCACTCGTTCCTATTCAAATTGCGTCTATGATGTTCATTTAATGATTGAAGAGCC